>JAYUZN010000073.1:0-2803 GCA_043751755.1 Bacteroidota bacterium
CCTGCGGTAACTTGACTTCTTTTAAGCGTTTTTTCATGTACGTCTCTGTTGATATATTTTACTTCTGTTAAATCAATTGTATTTTCTGTTAGGTTATTGATTCTCAAAAAATAAACCCCGTTTTTGGCATCTTCTGTATAAAAACCTTCTCTTGGACCATCTCCTCTATTCCAATTTGTGATAATTGTTCCAAGATGACAAAACCCTTTTTGCTTATATTTTTCTCTTAATTGGGTAAAGAGTGGCTTATGATAATAAGCATCTATCCTTCCCTCTATCGCCCCTCTCATAGTCAAAAAGACTTTGTCTTTCTGCAAAGAGGGGCTTAGGCGAAAAAAGAGTCTGGGGCATTATTTTGTTGTTCCAAGAATCGGACGAGTTCGGGAGCTATGTCCAATAAATCATTTTGGTTTGTGGCTCTGCCCGTAGCGTCATAGCCTATCTGTTCGGCGATAGCCATAAAGATAGGGTAGTTAAAATCCGTTTCATACTTGTTGAAATCCTGCTGTGCCGTTTCATATATCGCTTCTTTGAGGGCATTTATTTGGTCGTTGAGGTCGTTTTCACGTTCCTTTTTCCATGCTTTGTAGTTGTCTGTCGCTTTGAGGGCTTTTATTTGGGCTTGTGCGGCTTTGTCTAAGGCTTTGAGTTGTTTTTGAGCAAAATCGGCACTGCCAAACATGCCCGCTTCTACGACTACTCTTTTTTCTTCTTTGAGGGTTTCTTGGATAGCCAAAATCAGCTCATATTCATTTTCAATCTCGTTTTTTTGTTTTTCCAAGGACTGCAATTTACTTTCTTGTTGCTGTATGCTCGCCAAGAGATATTTGTCGTTCGCCGTTTTTATGCGTTCAGTATCTTTGTAGCTCCATTTTTTGAGGATAATAATAGAGGCTTTTACGCCTGCCCCATAGTGCGTGAAGGTGTATTGTGGCAGCGAAATAACGGCTAAGAGGCGGAACCGTTCTTGTATAAAGTCCCGCACATATTGCGAAGTAGAATTGGTAAGTACGCCATCAGGCACAATGACGTAAGCCATACCGCCTTCTTGCAAAGCCTTGTAAAAGAGTTCGATAAAGATAAGTTCAGGGCGAATGGAGTCCGAAAAAGTAGGTTCATCTTTTGCCTTTTTGCGCATCACATCTATAGTGTCAGGGCGTTTTTGGGTAATTTCAAACTTCTCATAGTCATAAAAACGGTGCAGGTTGTCCAATTCCTTATTAGGGTCTTTGGACAAATTGAGAATAGGCTCTCCCCCAAAAGGCGGATTTGTGAGAATGAGGCGAAAAGGCTTGGCTTTCCAATCAAATTTTTCGATATTCAAGCCGCTTGCATGTTTTATATTGTCGTGTCCATCATCATGTAGGGCAAGGTTTATTTTGGCACTTACCGAAATAGAATCGCTAATTTCTACGCCAAATACGGCACTATTGGCAAAGTCTTGCCAGTTTTTGGGTTTTTTGTATCGGTTTTTAAAGACGCTTATGGCTTGTGTGAGAAAGGAACCACTCCCACAACATGGGTCTAATACCATGCAACTGCTGTCAAAGGTTTTTTCCCATACAATCGGGGACACACTTAGCATAAATTCTACAATATTGCGCGGGGTGAAGTATTGCCCAAAATCGCCTTTCATATGATTTTCTACAAAGGTTTCAAACGCCAATCCTTTGGGGTCTTTGTCGGTTTGAATGAGGCTAATGGCTTGCAATTTTTCGACAATATCATGTATTTGTTGCATACTTAGCGCAATCGGTTTGAGCAGTTTCTCTACTTTTCTGTCCCTTATCGCTTGCAAATAGCATTTTTCGATTCGGTCTTTAAGCTGCGATTTGGTTTCTAAGGGAGAAATTTGGAACAAGTATTTTTCTAAATGTCGTTCATGCTTCTCTCTTTCCAACTCATCAAACATTTTGAGAAACAGGAGTTTATTGAACTCATCTAAAGATTGTTGTTTGTTTCTTTCCCCACTTTGCCATATCAAATTATGGCATTGGCTAAATATGCGTTTCAAGTCGTGTGGGGTAGAAGGTTTTATCGCAATATAATGGGCTTGTTTTTCTTCTGTTATTTGCCCTTCCACCAAATAAGCGTAAACCGTATCTTTATTGTATTGGTAAGGAATCCGAATCTCGGTGTCTTTTCCATTGATTTTGAAGGCTTTGAAAAGTCCGTCTCCGATTTTGTAGGCAAAATAGGAGGTATTTATTTCTTCGGAACGCGCATAGCTACGTGCTTGTTTGCGCACGTCATCTTCTTTGGTTTTGCTATTGCCTTCTTTTACTTCAATGACCAGAAAGGCTTTTTTGGGGAGTTCATTGGGATAAAAAATGACAATATCCGCGCTTGTTTTGCCGCTGCTTCCTTGTTTTGCTCTGACCTCAAAATCAATGTCTTGCGGGCTGTAGCCATATTCGTATATCAATTCTAAATAGGCTTGGCAACGCACTTTTTCTTCAGGGTCTTTGAAGTTGTACGTTTTGCCTTGATGCACATACAAAATACGGTCTTCTTCGATGTTGATATAGCCCTGTTCTTGGGCTTTTTGGGTGTAGTTGGTGGACATGGTGTTGTGTGTGTGAGGAAATATAGGGCAAAGGTAGCATATTTTAATAAAAAAATACATGTCATTTCTTGGAGAAATGACATGTATATATTTTGCGACAGCTATAGGGTGGCTCACTTTTCAAAAGTGAGCCACCCTATAGGGAGTAAGCAAGAAAAAATATACCCATGCACTCACGCTAAAAGAAGTTATGCGAATCTTGAGTTCAAAAAGCAATATTACAAGTTTAGCAGCCCC
>JAYUZN010000074.1:0-6820 GCA_043751755.1 Bacteroidota bacterium
AAAAAAATAAAGGCAGAGAACATTTCGCTTGCCTCACATGCTGCATAAACAAAGCGCAAGGCTAAAACACATGCAGCACGTAGTCAAGCGGTGGCGTTGGGCGATAAACATAAAAAATAGCAGCGAGTTTAATTTTTAAATCAATATAAAATAATTGCATGGATCCCATTTCAAGGTTTTTTCTTTGGTGTGCAGGTATTAGTCAAAGAGTCATGGACGGAATAGACATTGACTACAGTAAATATGTTGGTCTTGGTGCTACAATTTTTTCGACATGGGTTTTGGCAAGTGTATCGGGCGGATACGCTTTTTATTTCGTGTTCAAAGAGCAAAAAATTGCAATAGCCTTTGGGGTAATGTGGGGACTAGTTATATTTAATTTTGATAGATTTATTATCATGACAATAAAAAAACGAGCTTCATTTTTTGAGGAGTTGCTCCAAATGTCTCCGCGAATCCTCTTAGCAATATTAATTGGTTTAGTTATATCTAAACCGTTAGAGATGAAGATTTTTGAATCAGAAATTAAAACAGAAATAACAAAAATGAGCGTTAAAGAGACCCAAGATTATAAAAATAATTTAGAAAGAGAAATGGGTATAATTGATTTACAAAGTCAGCTAAAAGAAAAAGAGGCATTAATGAACGTTAGTAAGCTGAAATATATAGATGAAATGAATGGATTAAATGGAGGTGATGTTGGCTTAGGTAAGCAAGCGGAGGCAATTAATAAAATAAGAAATGAAGAAAAAGCAGAAGCTGAAAGGATTAATTTAGAAATTTCAAATAAAAATGCGGAACTTAATGATAAAATTAGCAGTTTCTCCAAACAATTTGAAGAAGATGCAGGGATATTAAGGCGTTTAGAAGCATTGGAAAGTATAGGCATAAATCACACTTCATTGAACTGGGCAATTTGGTTAATTACTTTCCTTTTTATTGTTATAGAAACGGGACCTGTCATCTCAAAACTGTTTATGGAACGAAGCCGTTATGATGACCAATTAGAATCTGAATCTGATTTTTTTCTGCAAAAAGCTAAATCTGATAAAGAATTATACCAGAAATTATGGGCTAATTTAAGTAAAGAACGCCAAGGCGTACTGGAAACTATCATAACAGAATGGCGTACTTCTAAAAGTAATTCCATAAATGCGTTATTAAAGGTTATTTTGCAGAAACTAACTGCACTTAATATGGGGAGCTTTAGCACAGTTGAAGTCGAAAAAAAGGAGGGCGAAAATTGGTTGTCCGAACAGTTAAGAGGATGGTTAGTTAGTGGACTTTTATCCTTTATAATTGTTATTGCTGCTTATATTGCAACTGGGAATTGGGAACAATCCCAGCTATCAGGCATAGGTTATTTCTTAGTAGCCTTGTTTACAAAAAATAATGACAAACCATTAACATCTTAAAAATGAAACAAACAATTATCTCCATATTGGTCATTATTGCCCTCAATATCATTTATATGGCATTTAGTGAAACTAAAAAAAATGGTGAAAATGAGATTATTATTGGTAATCAAGATTACCAACTATTGAAAACAAAGAGTGAGTTATCTTTGCGCTATGCTGTAGAACGGGATAGTAGTAGTAAAGAGATTTATATTGTTAAAGGAGACATATTTAATTGCTCTTTCGAAAATGAATATAGAAACATTCAAATTAGCGTTAAATGTCTAAATACGAAAAAATCATTAAATGGTTCTGAATTTGAAGTTATGTCTATAGCAACCAACACAAAAGAAGAATTTGAAAGAAAAATCATAAATTATGACCAATGTGAATTATATTTAGAAATCATAAACGCAAAATGAATAAAATCGCCCAACAAGTATATTGCCGTACACCACCGTTTACCTACGCTCAAAACCCATGCTCAAAACGGTGGCGATCGGCAATATCGGCGTTCCATGCTATTATGTTGAAAAATGCAGAATGCATAACTTTTTTTGACAATACTATGTAATAAATTTAAAAAATTTCGGAAGTTATATTGCTTTAAATCAATGTATTACGATAAAATTAGACGTTATTTTTCATAAATACTATGTAATCAAAAATATTTTTTCTATTTTTAGTCCTAAAAATATTTGTATCTTTACAATATTCTTGCAAGAAACGCCTAATTCTCACTATTTTATTTGATTAATAACCATTTTTAATTTCACAAACGTATGAAAAAGAACTTGTTACAATTTTTTTCCTTATTCCTATTGCTGATAGGAAATGCCGTTATCTACGCTCAAAGTAGCACGTATTGGTACGTAGATAACTTACCAGATGTATGGTTTTACCAACCCGATGTGTTCGCCTTCAAATGCTGGAATGGGCAGGCTTTTACGGGTACAACAAATCCCTTGTTGGTCGATTCTATTGTGCATCATTTGGATAGGCGAGACAAGGCGGTAGAAGTATATTTTAACCCTTCCGCAACGCCTTTACAGAGAATTGCCGAAATTCAAAGCATATACGGCTCTGGTCAAATTGAAATGCCTTATATCACGCTTACACGTGATACCCTTGTTCCCAGAACCGAAGAAGAATGGTTTGTGTTAGACAACCTTATTTTGGTTAATTTTAAGGTAAACTACCCCGATTTCTATGGATATTGTCAATTTTATGAATAATTATAATTTGACTTTATTTTCAGCCCCAGACATTGCTTTGCCTGTAAAACCTGATTCTGACCAAATAAGCTACACGTATGTATTTGAGGCGCATTTACCGCCAACCCTCATCACAGCGGGTGGAGTAGGCTGGGACTATTTTGTGGAAATTTCGCAGCAGATGTTTGAAAATGATACAGCTTTTGTGAACAATGCAGAACCGAATTTCGTGAACTTTAGAGGTGCAGACCGCAACGGAAATGGTGGAATTGTGAACAGCCCCATACAAGGCAATTACACCTGCCCCACAAACGATCCTATGTATGGAGACATGAATAACATTGAAAATACGGGAACAAATGTGCCGTATTCTCAAGTGCTATCTGTCCTCAATGGGGTAGCAGGTGCAGATGCGAATATTTGTGGCTGTTGGTCGCAAGGGCTTTCTGGAAGCGGAATAAAGGTGGGCGTTATAGGGTCTGATGACTTTTGTATGACACATCCTGATATGACCAATAAGTACGACCTTGTTTTACGTTGGGATTGTAGTTCGGGGGGTTGTCTGCCTTTGGTATCAAGTTGTCCTGCAAATGTTTATCCAAGTGGGCAGCGACTTGCAAGTATTTTGGCTCAAGAAGGCGACAATGGGGAAGGGGCTGTGGGAGTTGCCCCTAATGTTACAATTGTGCCTTACAAAATCGGGGGAAACAATGGGAATTATAATACAGGTTCTACGGTGTCTTTTGTGAAAGCTTTAGACCAAGCACTTGCTGACGGGGTGATAGATGTTATTGTAACGGACTTTTTTATTCCTACACAATCACCCTCTATCAAGGCTTCTATCAGAAACCATTTTGAATATGGGCGAACCATTCCTGGCAGCAACCCGCCTATTGGATACGGTACAGTCATCGTTGCTCCAGCAGGTTTTACGACAAATAGCACTGGTTCTACAGCCAATTTTTATCCTGCGGCAGGCGATTATTTACGATTTGATGACCCCGTTAAAATTATTAGTGTAATAGGTAGCAACCGTTTCGACCAACTTTGTGTAGAGGAGTTTGGGTTCGGCGGAGGCGGGCAAAAATATTCGCTCCCTTCTCATTATGGTAGCCAATATGATGTAGCTTCTCCGGGTCCCAGAATCCCTTCAACAGCTCAATATGAGAGCCTTCCCAATATTGCTCACTACGAATATTCCTATCAACCCCACACAGGTGCAGTAGCAACAGTAGCAGGGATAGCCGCTATGGTATTAGAACAATATCCTACGCTTACTGCTCAACAAGTGCGTCAAGCCATAATAGATGGTGCAGAGCAAGTAGGAGGATATACTTATACCAACAACATTAGCAACGAGTTAGGACATGGTAGGGTAAATTGTGCCAATACGATAAGTGTACTCACTTCTGTAAGTCCTTCATTGCCCAATAATCTTGTATTTGAGGTAAGTTATACAACGGACATTTGGCAGGTTAAATATGACATTTCTACCCTAAAAACGCGAAAATGTTTCTTGCAAATTCGGAATGTATTGGGGCAGGAGATGCAAACTATTTCTGTAGATTTAGCTCAATCAACTACAGATATAACAAATAGTCCCTTTGTTCAAGGCGTTTATTTTATTTAGCTTACTGACGAAGAAGGCAATACATTCGCTACTCAAAAAGTCGTAAAATTCTAATTTCCCATTATTTGCTTAGGATATACTTGCTTTATAGGCAAGTATATCCTAACCTTTTAACTTTACAACTATTATGAAATATTTAATCAATCTATTATTTTTGTTTCCCTTCGTAGGCTTTTCACAAGTTACTACCTTTGATAAGTTATATACAAATGGACATATTGCCTGTGCCGTTATTCCTAATTCTCAAGGCTATGTAGTTGCAGGAAATAGTAATAATCAAGATTATTGGCTTTTTCAGACCAACTTGCAAGGAAATATTTTATGGGAGAAAACATACGGCTTACATTATGGGATTGTAGATGCCAGCTTTCTAAGGAGTGCAGTAAAAGCCAAAGATAATGGCTATTTTTTGGCAGGGTATTCCTATAGTATGCTTGATTCTAATTGGCAAAAACCGTATGGATACATTGTAAAAACAGATTCGAGCGGAAATAAACAATGGGATATAGCTTTGCATACTACTTATGATAGTACGATGATGAATTACATTTATAGTGTAACTACCACAAAAGACGGAGGTTGTCTAATAACAGGGGAAATTTATCTTAGCTATCAAGATACTTGCCCTGTCGTAGATACCACACAATACGGCATTTATATTGTAAAGTTGAGCGAATCTGGCTTAGTTGAATGGGAAAAAAGATACCCTTACGGATTAGGTACGCCTATATATCGTGAAGTGGTAGAATTAGGTGGGCAGCAAGGTTATATGATGGCATATTGCACAAGATACGCCAAAAAATGTGCTATTTTTCGGATAGATATTAACGGCGATACACTATGGCAAAAGATTTTTGTCCCAAGCAATTATGATTCAACACAGTATTATAGTTTTGGAAATATAACACAAACTCCT
Organism: Bacteroidota bacterium; assembly: GCA_043751755.1. Taxonomy (GTDB): domain Bacteria; phylum Bacteroidota; class Bacteroidia; order J057; family J057; genus JAAFHL01. Next base: position 5,158 of record JAYUZN010000074.1, read on the forward strand.
GATAATAATTATCTTGCAAGTGGGGGAGTGTTGGTAAAAATAGATATAAATGGAAATGTGCTATGGCAAAATGATGCAGGAAAAGGAAAAGTAGTCGCAGTTGATAATAGCTTATATGCTTGCTCTGGAAGCAATTTGTATAAATTAGATGAAAATAACGGTAATGAAGTTTGGTCTAAAGATATGGGCGTACCGATTAAAGACTTCTCTAAAACTGCAGACGGAGGTTTTATTATTCTTACTGTACAAGGATTAAGTGCCGTGCGCCTACTTAAAACCGACTGCGAAGGAAACATAATAAACCCCATAAACTGTATAACAGTAATAAATGCAGGCGCAGAATTGCTGTACCTATTTCTTTACCCAAATCCTTCGGATAACAAATTTATGCTTGAAGTAGGTGAAATTGGAAATTACGAAGTACAAATTTTGGATGTTCAAGGAAAAATGCAGCAATCACAGGTTTTTTCAAATAACAATGAATACGAATTTGGTACTGAAAATTTGGCAGAAGGTATATATATTTTACAGGTAAAAAATATGCAGACAAATCAGGTATCTCAATTAAAATTAATAAAAAAAAGCATGGAACATTAGCATTGCCGCAAATTTGGGCGACCCGCAGCACAAGGCTAAAACGCCGCCCAAACTTCTGCAATGCCAGCCGTTGGGCGATACTAAAATGTAAAAAACTATCTCATAAATACCTAGAAATGTAGTGTTCTAAAAGACAACAATCATTTTTCCATAAATTATGAAACAACGATTTCTTTTCTTATTTTTTCTTACTTTCCTTGTTCTGCCAAATTTGTTTAGCCAAAATGTAGGAGTTGGCACTAATACACCGACTAATAAACTCGAAGTTAAAGGGACAGTCAAAATAGATACTATCCCAAATGTTAGTCCAAATCATGCTATATTGGTTGATAGTTTTGGTGTTATAAGCCAATACAACCTTTTTTCAGACGGTTTTTTTGCAGGTATGGCGGAGCTGTCATTGTATAATGAACGCCCTAAAGTTAGAGTTACCTCTCGTACTACATGGACACAAGTAACCAATCTATCTTATACAAACTTGCCTGGGTATTTTCCTCAACCTGTTCGGTCAGGTTTTTATAGAAGGTATTTTTTGCAAATACGAACCTCTGATGATATTGGTGGGGTTGGCAATTCTCAAAGATGGAGCTTTGCTGCAAGTGGAGTCTGGAATGGTGGAGTTTATAACACAAATATAAGAGAACATGGATTCACTACTGTTCAAGACTGGGGAGGAGTTCATGAGGGAAGTGTGCATCTCATAGAAATTCCTTTTAATGCAGCTACAGGAAATCCGAGTGGGATAAATTGCTGTTTCTATTGGCAAATGGAGGCAAAACTACCTACTATTGGCGGCTCTTTTATAGATATTCATTCTATTCATCTGTTAGCATTAGAATTTCCTACTCCTTCAACAGTTCCTTTTGTACAATCGGCTGGAGGTGTTACCATTCAACCTGCTCCTAAATCTGCTTCGAGTTATAGCCAAACAGCTGCTAGTACTTCTACTAAAAATGCTTGGGTAAGTAGTAATGTAATGATTACAGTCCCTGAAACAGGAAGTTATTTATTGAACTGCCATAGCCGAGCATATGCTTTAACTGGAGGTTGGTGGAAATCAAGGGTA
>JAYUZN010000075.1:0-7344 GCA_043751755.1 Bacteroidota bacterium
CCGCCATTTCCATAGTCGTATGCACCACCCTTGACTCGTCCCAAATCCCAATCACCATTTTATCTAAATGCAGAAAAAGGGGCAAATAGATAAGAAGGGCAAAGAAAAGGATTTTTGCTGCGTTTTTCCAATTTGTTATTTGCATGAATAAGTTTTATTTTAGACTCTCAATGACCCTTATTCTTCAAGATACCTGCCATTTGAATTGAATTAATCAAGCCTTTTGGGGGCAAAATTAGTGATAAACTATAGGATAAAAAAAGCATTGGCTAATTTTATGTTTAGCGTAAAGAAATGGGCATTTTGTAGTTGTGCGGTTTTTTAGTTCGCGATAAAAAATGTCATAATGCCTTAAAAAAAGTATGTTTACCTATTTTAGGAATGGAAAATAAATAACATAACAATTTCATTTTGGGGATTTTTTAGTGCCGTAGGCACGAAATATTTATAGAAAATGGTATTTCCCCCCCCAATTTATTGCGTTTCTCGTGCAAACGCTAAAAAAAGAGGGAGGGGTTGGCATGTTTTTTCTATAAATATCGCCGTCCCTACGGGACTATAAAATTGTTACTTTATTCAATTTTCATTCCTTTATCTCATTTTTCACTCTTACTTATAAGGAATAGGAATAATATAAACAGCAAAATTACGCAAGAAGATTGAATATAAGACTTTTTTCGGCGTTAAAAAAAGGTTAAAGCTACCTTTCCAAACTTATTAGGGGGTTTTTACGTTAAATAGGGAGTTTTTAGCACGCAGATTTTCGCAGATAAAAGCAGATTTCGCAGATAATAACAGTTAGCAGTTCTGCAAACTCAATATCTTTCAACATTCAACTTTCAATTCAATAAGATGCAAGGACCACTCATCACAGTAACCGATACCGCTAAATTGCATGTAGAAAAGCTACGTGCAGACGGCGGATATAGCGCGGAACATGCCCTACGAGTAAGCGTAGATGGTGGCGGCTGTTCTGGGCTTGTCTATAAATTAGATTTTGAGGAAAATGCCCAAACAGGCGACCAAGTATTTGAAGATAATGGGGTTAGGCTCATGGTAAATATCAAAAGCCTCTTGTATTTGGTCGGCACAGAGCTTGATTTTACAGGCGGACTCAAAGGCGAAGGTTTTCATTTCAAAAACCCAAATGCCTCACGTACCTGCGCCTGTGGAGAGAGTTTTTCGGTATAAATATTCATGGATTTCACGCAGATTTCCGCAAATAAGGGCAGATTTCGCAGATAAAAAGCAATACATCTGCGCTTATCCGCTATCATTTGCGCTTATCTGCGTGAAATTAAAAGCCCCTTTCGCATGTTTTCCCAATTTCCCAACATAGCAGCCTTTATCAGCACCCGTAAAGGTGGCGTGAGTGCTGCCCCTTTTGATAGCCTGAATGTGAGTTTTTCGGTAGGAGATTTGCCCGAAAAGGTGCTTGAAAACCGCAAAATAGTGGCAGAAAACGCAGGAATAGCCCTAGAAAACTGCATAATTCCCCAACTTTCTCATGGTACACATATAGAAATTGTACAGGAAAAAGACAGAGGAAAAGGCATTTTTTCGCCCGAAACTGCCTTCAAAGCTACTGATGCGATGATTACGAATATCCCCGAAACTTGCCTGTGGGTAACTTCCGCAGATTGTACCCCCATTTTTCTCTATGACCCTCAAAAACAAGTAATTGGCATGGCGCACGCAGGTTGGAAAGGGACACTTGCAGGAATTGCTGCCAAAACTGTAGAGAAAATGCAGGCAGATTTTGGCTGTTCTTTGGTGGATATTCGGGTAGGCATAGGCACTTCGATAGGGGAATGTTGCTATGAAGTGAGTGCAGAATTGGCGGAGAAATTTGTAGCAACTTTTGGGGAAAACGTGGTTTCTGTAAGTGAAAAAGGGCATTTTTACCTCAATCTTTGGGAAGCAAATCGGATTCAATTGGAGAAAATAGGCATTTTGGCGCAGCATATTGAGATTTCAGGTATTTGTACGGCTTGCCATACGGATTTATATTACTCTTATCGCAAAGAAGCGGGGAATACTGGGCGTTTTTGTGCGGGAATGTATATGAAGCACGCAGATGAACGCAAATTGTAGCAGATTTCGCAGATATCGGTAGTGTTTATCTGCGAAATCTGCTTTTATCTGCGTAAATCTGCGTGAAATCTATCACAAAACCTCCCTCACTGCCGTCCTAATTCCTTTTGCGATTTGGTCGGTAGGCAAGTCATTGGCATCTGTGCCAAAAGGGTCTTCGATTTCCTCCGCCAAAATCTCCAAGCTCGCTAAGACATAAAACACAAACACAGAAACCGGAATTACCCAATAATTTAAGGAAAGAACATAGCCGAACGGCAAACTCATTGTATAAAAAAAGATGAATTTTTTGAGAAAACCGCTATACGAAAACGGAATAGGCGTATTTCGGATTCTCTCACAAGCTCCACACACATCTGCAAAAGCCTGAATTTCAGGGTTTAAGAGTAAATATTGTTCGCCTTTTAGCACGCCATTTTCATACAAAGTATTGATTTCTTGTATAATGACTAAGGACACTTGATTGGGCAAATGCAATTCTTTGTCGAATTGGTCGGGCAGAAATTGAGGGAAAAACTCCAATTCTTCGGCAATATATTGTTTGCGCAAATGGTTTTTGAGGACAAAGGCATAATTGGGAATCATTCTGCGAAAAAAAGCCCGATGGTTTTCCTCTTTTAACATAGAACTCAGTTTGAAGGCAAGCCCTCTGCTATTATTGACCAAACTCCCCCACAATTTTCGCGCCTCCCACCATCTGTCGTAGGCTGTATTTGTCCTGAAAACCAACAACATAGACAAGGCAAAACCTACTAAGGTGTGCATAGTGTTGATGTTTCTAAAAGCACTATCTTTGGCTATGTGTATCATTTCTAACATGACAAAAGCCACGATTCCTGCATAAATCGCCATGCAGACCATCATCACAAATAGCTTGCGTAAGGTGTCAGCTTTGTGTATGTGAATAATAAAAGTGAACCAGTCTTTGGGATTGTATTGTACCATTTCTTTGTAAATTTGGCACAAAGTTGAGTTATTAATTTGCCATTGTCAAGAAATAGGGCTATTTTTGTTATTATTATTTTAAAAATAGGTGTTTTTGTTATGGCATACCCATCTTTCAAAAAAATACAACAACTAAGTCAAGCCTTTAACATATCTGTTAGACGGCTTTCATGGCTGCCTGAAATTAGCTTGCCTGCCACGATTAGTAACTTGTTGATACAGGCATTATTAGAGGCGAAATTAGAACCTTTGGCGACCGAAAAAGCGAAATCTGAGCTGATTGTCGTGCCAATAATCAAAGAATTGAGGCGAAATAATGTAAATAAGTTTAGCGCTTTTTCGGGCTACAGTTTTGAGGTGGACAAAGCAAAAGGCTTGACGGGTTTTTGCGATTTCATTTTAACCTGTTCGCCCGAAAGTGCTGCGATTAAGTCGCCTATTTTCTGCCTTGTAGAAGCAAAAAAGGCAGATATTGACGAAGGAATAGGGCAGTGTGGGGCGGAAATGTATGCGGCTCAAATTGTGAATATACGAGAAGGCAACCCTCGAAAAGTGATATATGGCTGTGTTACCAATGCTTTTTCGTGGTGTTTTTTGAAATTGGAAGACAATATTCTCTCTATAGACCCCGATTATGTGCCGCTCACTTTTCAAGAGCCACATAAGGTCTTAGCAGTTTTGCAATGGATGTTGAATGATAGTTTGGGCAGATGAGGGTGTTTTTTTGCGCAGATTTTCGCAGATTTAACCACAGATTTTCGCAAATCTATAGAACCATTCTTTATCTGCGAAAATCTGCGTGAACCCTTACTGAAAAAAGCTCCCCGTAATTGGGCTTTCAGCCGTAAAATAAAAGCGGTTTGTCTTGGTTTTTCCTGCCCATAAAGCCTGATATTTTTGATAAAAAGCGATATTTTCCTCAAAAAAAACATCTTCGGACAAATCTGCTACGATTTCTGAAATATATTTGGCGATGGCATCGGGGTTTTGAAAATTAGGTTCTGTCCGCTCAAAGGTTTGATTTTCAGCATCTACCAAACGCATAGCCCCGCCCTCCCAAGGCAGATTGTACATTTGTGCCAAAACACCTACAACATCAGGGCAAAATGCCACATCTTCTAACCAACTTTGCCAAATAGCAAAAGTTACCTGCCCTTTGCGCTTCACTGCGAGTTGTTTCCAATCGTTGAATTTGTCCGCAGCATCTGCCACGACTAAAGTATTATTCGTCAATACATTGTCGTTTGTGAGTTTTTCGGTGGGCAAATGAAGGATTTTCCCTATCAATTTGGCGGTGATTTCCGCATCTCTATCCGCTATATACAAGATTTTTTCAAACGAAAGAGCCGACATTTCACAAAAAGCTTTCAATTTTTCCAATAGATTTCGCAGACTTTCTTCAGAAGCCCACGCAGCCACCCATCTGCCGCCTGCTACTTGTATATCTTCCTCTTTTTCTTCAAAAAAATCTAATACAGCCGCCCCATATTGAATAAAATGCCAATCTCTTATATGTGTTTCAGGCGTTTCAAGGGCTTCGTATCTGCCAATGATTTCTTGCAAATTGTCTAATTTTTGCAAAGCAAACGCCTCATCATCAGCGATTTCCGTTTTGAGGTAAATCTGTTCTCTGATATTTCGGAGAAAAATTTTGGCTTCTGCAATGTCCTGCCCCAACAATACAGAAAGGTGAAAAGCCCTGTATGCTGCCCAAAATTCGGAGGCAAAATCGGTCATTCGCAAGGCATGAAGGGCATCTGCCAGCCGAAACCGCGCCCCTAAAGCCAGAGAATATTCATACGCAACCACCACATCTGCGGGATTGAGGGTATTTGCACGCGCCAAAAAAGCAATTGCCAAATCCCAGTAGCCCATTTCGACATAGTGATAGCCCAAATCATAAAAAGCCTGCCAATCTGTAAACGCCTTAATAGCCCGTTCAAACATTTCCGCCTCCTCATAGCCCTTCAAGCCACGCAAAGCCTTGCCCGCTAACTGATAAAAGGGAACATGTTGATTATCAGCGATAAACCCCTTCATTAAGGTAAGTAAGGTTTGCGTATAATCCTTTTCTTTAAAAAGGATTTCTGCGTTATGGAAGATTTCTTGATTGGTCATGAAAATGTATTTGTGGGTAATTTTCGGCAAAAATAGCGTATTTTGGGGAGTTGCGCAAATTGGAGTTGCCATTTAAAAAATGGCAAGTACGATAATCTATTTTTGCCCCAAACTCTCGTCTAATACCCATTGTAACACTGCCAGCACCTTGTCGGGTTCTGTCAGCGTAAGGGGTACATAATTGGGGTCTATATACAAGATGTTATTTTCTAATTTCAGAAAACACCATAAAAAAGCGGTTGTAACACAACCAAATACAACTTCTCTCGGCTTTCCTTTTTGCTCATTGAATAATTTTGCAGCATACATTTCCGCACCGCACTGGGCAAGTCCTTTTTCTACATTGTCATTTTTGGCTTCTACAAGACACAAAATGGGGGCAATAATATCCGATTTTTCGGCTACGGCAGACAAAATAAAATCGCAATAGCCGTTCAACCCTTTTTTGCTATCTACTTCAAACAAATAGCCCGAAAAAGTGCTGAATTTATTGACATTATTGCGTCTGAGTTCTTTCAAAACGGGGGTTATGACAAATTCAGATTTGGCTTTTTCGGTGCCAAGATGCTCACTTTCTGCATCCGTTAGGCTTTGTAGCAAAATGCTACTAACTTTTGCTGGGGCAAATTTTTTGGGCAACCAAGCCCGCAAAATCTCTTGTATGCCAAATGTGGTATTTAGCTGTTCTAATTTTTTGAATTTGTTGTATGCCATCTTTTTGAAATGAAATGAGGCACAAAGATAGGCAAAGTTTCGCAAATAGGCACGAGGAAACAATAGCGGATTTCAAACGGTTAGACTTTCTGTACAAACAAGTGATTTTGTAGTAAATGGAAATGTACTTACCCCATTTTTGGGCTATTTCGCCCCTACGGGGACGCACCTTTGCAGGGTGGTGCACCTTTGAAAGGTGCGTCCCCCTGCAAACCTGCAATGAAAAACGCCTTAACATCTTTCAATGTTAAGGCGTTTATTTTTTCAAAAAAGATTATTGCAATTTGAATTTAAAAGGCACATTTACCCAAAATGGTATCGGTTTTTCGCCTTGTACGGCAGGCGTAAATTTGATTTTGGAAAGGTGTTCTTCTACCGCTTTAACCAAAATAGGATGCCCTGTTTTTGGCTTAAGATGCGTTACATAATTGCCATTTTCGTCTATTTTGACCCGAAAGACGATAGTTTCTTCCAAATTCATCTCCCTCGCTACTGCGGGATAGCCTATCGCTTTCTGGATGTCAGACAAATTGACTTCCTTCGGAGATTTGGATACAGGAATGAATTTGTAAGGATCATCCACTGGGGCTTCCTCTTTTTTCTCTTCCTTTTTCGGTTCTGGCTTTGGCGGCTCTACGATAGCAGCTGGCGCGTCGCCTGTGCCTTTAGGTTCTGCGTTGGTCGGAATCGGGGCATTTTCAGCTTTTGGGGCTTCCCCCTTCTCATCTTTATTGCTTACGATTCCTTTGTCCAACTCTTGAACTTCGTGCATCTTTTCTTCTTCCTTCACTTCATCGGGTGGCTTAGGAACGGGCGTTTTCACCGCAACCTGTTCTACAGGCGGTGGCGGTGCAGGCGGCTCCTCTTGCTTGGGCGGAGGCGGTGGGGGGGGCGCATCATCAGGCTTTTTTTCCTCTGGAGGAGGAGGAGGCAATTTGGACAAATCTACTTCCACTTCTTTGGGCGCATTTGCCTCAATAAGTGCTTGAATTTGGGAGTAGATATACGGTCCAATTACGCCTAAAGCCGTCAATGCTAATACGATAAGAAAGCCGAAAACGAGATATTTGTGGTAGTTTTTGCGCAAAACATAGCCTCCATATCTTTTTTCGCGGTTCTCAAATACGATTTCGTCTAAATCAGCTCTGATAACTTGTGCCATAATTAATTGTTTTGTAGTTTCTCGCAGATGAACGCAAATCTAAGCAGATTTCGCAGATAATGCAGCGAAAATGCGAATATACTAAGAGAGAGAAACTCTTTAGTTTTTCCATAAAAGAAAGTTAGTTTTTGAGAAAAAAAACGAAAAAAATCCTTTTTAGCCTCACTCCTTCCTGTTAAGGAACGAAAGTTAAATAACTTGAGGTTTTTCTCACCACTAAGGCACTAAGAACCACGAAGATATCAAGTAAAAGAAGATATCTAAGCTATATTTGCCTTTCTTAGTTTCCTTCGTGCCTTAGTGGTAAATTA
>JAYUZN010000076.1:0-6686 GCA_043751755.1 Bacteroidota bacterium
AGGCAACGCACCAAACTCTCTAATTAATTTATCAAACTCTGACGTATTCATTTTAAGTATGTTTTAATATTTGATTTCCACTCAAGTTACCACCAACGACTGGTATTGCAGAAGTGCTGCCCGAGCGTTGGGCTTTGTGCTTCGGCTGGGCGGCATTTTCGGCAATGCTTATGTTAGCAGCATTTTTTTATTTACACCGTATGTTTATTTTCCTTTGTCGTAAAGTTAATTTAAACACAGAATCATTCATTGTTTTTCCGCTACTCTGTACGATTGAATCACGAAATAACTTATCAAATTTTTGATTAGCAATATCTTGAACCTTTCCTCCCACAATTTTACAAGAATCTGTTACATACGCATCTCTCCTCATTCCCATCTGAACCACCCTATACCCTTGTTTTTTCCATTCATTTATGAGACTATCTCGCCGAGGCAGATGATAGGATATTGGCGACATAATTATCTTCGTTTTTGGACGCACTTGCTCATGATAATATTTTTGCCAATAACCTGTAGCAATAATACTATCTTCTATCGCACAATAGTCTATGTATATTGGTTTTAATGCTTTTACCATTGTCACCGTTTTCTCTGGCGTTTTACAAGCATCCAAGCCGTACAAAAGGATAATACTAATCAATAATAACTTTTTCATATCCTATAAATGTGTTTGTTGTATTTCTGACAATTAAAATATACTCCCCTTTTGCTATCCCTTTCAGAGAAATAGGTGTAGCAATCTCTTTTTGCAAATTTTGCAAACCGTAATTTTTGATAGTTCGTCCTGTTAAATCTATAATTTTGAGTTCTACAACTTCTGACTGCTTTAGCTCTATGAAAATTTCGGTTTGTGCGGGGTTTGGGAACACAACTATGGGTTTACGTTGTGTTAAAATAGGGGGATTAACCCCAACACTGCTGGTTAGCACAATTTCAGCAATATAGGAATCTGTCGCTTTAGCTTGGTTAGCACTTGCATAACTCCCATAAACCCAACAAGTAGGCAGCAATCCCTCATGAAAACGTGCTGCCCCAATATAGTCCCCCCAACGGTTTGTAAGTTCCTCTATAGCACCTTGTTGCAACAAAATATCATTGCTCCAAGCTCCACTATTATCATTCGCCACTACTCTGAAACTGGGATATGTCCCAGAATCGCTTGTAAGATAAGGGATTACTGCCGTATGGTCGGTAGAATCAAAAGCCAGTGATGCTACAGAACCGTATGCACTTGGGTAAGTACTATAACGCATCTCCGTATTTTGTCCACTATTTACTTTCAATCGACAATACATTACCTCACATAAATTGCTTGTCCCCCTAACATTAAACGTATAGTGAATTTTACCATTCAAATAAAAAGCACTTAAAATTCTACAATCTGCTACGTCTAAAGAATCGGTAGTGTTGGGCTGTGGCAAATTTCGACCTATTTCGTAATTATTCAAGGCAACTCCCCACTTATAAATAGATAAGTTAGGGTTTCCATATACATTGGTAGGAAAACGATAATACCACACAGAATCGCTTAGTGTGCCGACATTATCACTATGAATAAAATACATGCCAGGTCCAAAATTCATTTTTTGACCATATGAGACAGGAACCATGCCAAATAAATCATCTGGCGGTAAGTTCCCGATAATATCTACTACTGTCATGTTTTTGATGCCCGAATACAAATCCGATTTTTTTAACGCAAGAATGTAATTATCTTGATATGCATTGTTAATGTCATATACATTTGTAGCGATAAACAATTCTTCATCTGATATACCTATTTGGGGTCTATCCATCCAGTTTGTACCATCTCCTACATCAGTATGATTTATCGCTATCTCATACCAAGAACCATTAAGTGGGTCATTGGTTGTAGAAGCATATACGTAAAAAATATTATCTACTATCTCGCCTGTTGAAGTATTAATTTCGTTGTAGATAAATACCAAAATATAGCGGTCAGCCTTCGAATCGTAATACAATTGCGGGTCTTGGCGTGCATACTGTAAACCCGAATTATGATTAGAGGAAAAATCTTTTAAAGCAATAAAGCCCTTTGTTACCACATTCGGGCTATAGGAAAGAAAAGTAAGCGTAGCATTACGTCCCGCAACAACAAATTCGGTAGTATCCACCAAAGAGCAGGCTATGGTATTGTCTGTGGTGGAAATATCCGCATTAAAGGGATTGCCCGAACCTAATGTGTCTTTGGCATTACGCACCTCGCTTATCGTAATAGCCTCTATTTGAGTTTCTCGTTGCGCTTTCCGCCCTAAAATTTCTTTTTGAATAGGCGGAAAAATTTCCTTGGCAACATCCCATATTTGCCAAGTGTGTGTTTGTAAAACAGGTTGGGCAAATGTTGATGATAAAACTGCCCATAGCAAACATGAAAGAAAAATAATTTTTGTGTTCATTGTATTTGGTTATTTTGATTGTGGTTTATTGTTTGATATGCTTTGCTGCTAACGACTAAGATTGCCGATTTTTTCGCTGTGCAGTTAGCCTTGTGGGTTCGGGTAGCGAAAATTTGCGGCAATCTCAATGTTAGGCGTTTGTTTTATTTTGTATTTTACCTTTTATGATATTATATATCTTTAAAAACTCATCTTCATTCCCATCATAATAAGTGCTTTTTATCTCAAAATAAGTTAATTGAGAAAATCGTTTTTCAGCAACTTTATCCCCTCCTATATTGAAACCATCAGCATGATTTTTACAAATCTTCTTTATATCATCCCAGTCTGAATAGGCTAAATTTGCATTAGGAAATAATCTATTCAATGCACTACAACTAATATAATTTTCTAACTCTCGTTTTTTTGTAACATGAAAATCCTTGCCTTCTGAAAATCCATATTTTATTAGAAGATACCTTGTTTTTGAATTGTCCGAAGATGAGGTTTTATCAGAATCTAAATATATAAAATATGGTTTATTAAATTGAGTAAATAAATCTAAGTTTTTCCAGTGTTTTACGCTACCACAACCACCAACTGGGAGATATATACAACCCAATTCGTCAAAAGTATGGGTTATTTCTCCTTCTTTTTTATATACATCACAAATGTGTTTAATTGCTTGGACATCTGTTGGTCCCTCAACCAAAAATAAAACTTTTGCGTTATCAAGAAGGGAAATAAACTGATTGTCTGCAGAAATGCCTAAATCCTCTACAACAAATTTCGCATTTGTTAAGTTTTGCGAAATTTCAATAGTACCATTATTTTTAATAATATGAATTATTTTGTCAAGTTGCGATTTAGCCACAATAATAGAAGAATGTGAAGAAATAACTACTTGATAGCCATTTTCAGACAAGGCAGACAATTTCTCAAATAATTTTTCTTGAGCAGATGGGTGCAAAAAAGTTTCGGGTTCTTCAAAACCAAAAACGATATTTTGTTTTGAATTATTTTCTTCAGCTAAATATTCAAAATATGCCATCATTGTTATTCTTCTGAAACCATCGCCTCGTGAACTAAGAGGAATACGTTCTATATTATTATTTTCATTATGACTCCTAAAAGTTGTTTTGATTAGCTTAGACCAATCAAAAGAAACTTCAGCTTCTACCTTTTCATCAACCCCAACTACACTATTAATTTTAGCAGTGATTTTAGCAAGAATCTCTTGTAACTTTTGACTTACACCTTCTTCTACATCATTAGTATTTATCTCCTCATTTATCGCCTTTGTAGCTATACTTTTAAAAAAGTTTTGAATGTCTGTATCCGTTTCGGAAAGAGATGCATCCGCTTTGAAATATTCAAAAATTGGTACTATACTTTTGATAACATCTGCTATTTTTTTTAGTCGACTTGTCCCAGATGTAGGAAAAATATCTTCACGAAAATCATATTGGATATTATTATTTTCATAAAATTCTCGCAATTTTGCTCGTTTTTCAACATTGTTATACTGGGAATCATTGCCTTTCCTTGTACTAATTTTATACTTTGAGCAAAGCGTGAGTAGTTCTTTTTCTGTTGATACCAAAAAATCATTTTCAGAATACATTTTTCTGAGGATAGAAACCTTTGGTGCTGGCACTTTTAGGCTACTCCCAACATTCCACACTTTTTTAATGTGTAATAAATTATCTTGATTTAAAAGTCCTTCTTCTCTAAAGCTTGTAGGAATATTATCATCAATTATGATGCTATCATTTTCAACAGAAAAAAGCAACTCTATTGAAACTTCGGTGGAATCAGCATTAATATTTTTATCCACAATATTAAATGCTTTATCATTTAAAAATAAATCTAAAGCCTTTAATATTGTTGATTTTCCAGCATCATTTTTCCCTACGATTAAATTAAAATCCTGGAAAAAGATTTCTTGAGGCTCTTTTATACCCCGAAAATTTGAAATTTTAAGTTTTTTTATTTGCATAATTAAATTAGTGAATTTTTAAATAATAACGCCTAACGACCGATATTGCTTGCAGGCGGGGCGGCGTGTTGGGCTTGCGCTTGGATTCGCACCGCTTGCCAGCAATATTTTTGTTGTCAGTATTTTTTATTCTAATTTTATTTTAGACCTTTCGTTTAGGTCATACAACATTTTAGTAAGGGCTTGATTTTTGGTAAACACTTCAATCTTTCGAATAATTTGCTCTACAAACATATCCGTCTTATTACCTGCAAACCAAGCGAGTTTATCATAATTAGAAGCATCAAAATTGTAATCATAAGGACTTCCAAAAGCATAGTGCCTTTCTTCCACAACTTTACAATTTGATTCAAATTGCCTATCTACCCTGTCAAATGATGATAAAATAAGAGAATAATCTGTTTTTAACAGGTCATTAATCCTATTAGTATCAAAAGTATTTGTATCTTCTAAATGAAGAAGGAGCTGAAAACCCCACCCCAACGCAAGCGATAAAGAACCTTTACCAAAGTCCTTTAAATACCAACGTAAATCATATTTGGGGTCTCCCCAAGGTTCACATACCCAACAACCGTCTGCATTCTCATTAAAATACTTTAATAGTGGCTGTTTCAACTTTTGAAAATAATGCAGTTTCAGATTTTCTTTTTGAGATGCCATTTCGAGAAAGGCATTCCACTTTTCGGGAGTATCAAAAAGCGCCAATGCTTGATTAAATAATTCTTTTTGCATATTAATTTAGTTATTATGTCCAAAATTCTATATATTGCTTTACATATTCTTGGATTCTATGGTTATCTAAAGGTAACTTTTCTAAAGAAGCGTTTAACCAATTAACAATAAATACAGAAAACAATAAATGATTCGTTACCATGGGAACTCTATCTGGCAAACGACTATCCCAATTCTCTGGGCGTTCTAAGCTATTATTACTTGGTATTTTCCATTGGGATGGGGAAAGATAAATTAATTGATAGAAACGGGAAGGCGGATCCAGTATGTACCCATTAGGTAAATGTTTGCTACAAATTGTTTGATATATTTCTTTATACCAATATCTATATAACTGATGAGTTTGGTCGCTAGCATAATTAGACTTATTTTCAATAACTACAACTGAATGGTTGGGATAAACTCTTTTTAATAAAATATCTATTCTTCCTTTTTCAGCCGTCACTACCCATATTTCATTATCGCTTTTCCTTTCAATTTTTAGCATATCTAAAAAAATATTTAAAAATAAATTTTTCTGCCCATGCTCGCCCAAAGGATTCAAAAGATTCGCTATAATATAACTATGCCTTTTTTCATCAACACCAAACATCCTAAAAACATTTAAGTCTCCGCTCGATAGCCTATTTATGGACTCTGCTTCTTTACTTATTTCCAAAAAACGTAGTGGTTGCTCTGCTATAGTCTTCCCAACTTTTTTATAATAAATCACTTCCGCTAAAACAAAGCTATTGATTGTCAATTTATTGAGTGTATCAATATCACTCAATCTTTGATTTCTTTTTAAAATGAAGTCAAAAAGAACACAACTAAAGCACGAAACATCTTTATTTTCCATTGATATTGTGAATTTATTTTTAATTAGTTTAATTACTGACAACGAAAATATTGCCTGCCGTAGCCACTTTTGGGCAGATTAGCAGCGTAGGGAAAAGTGGCTATGGTCGGCAATATAAATGTTAGCGGATTTATTTATTTTTCATAAAAAGTCCCACTTCCGTATTTTTCCGCCAATCTTTCCGTTTTATCCGTTTTCAGCACAACCTTCAACTAAATATGTTATCAGATTTAGTTATTTTTCATAAAAAACCCGATTCCGTATTTATTCGCCAATCTTTCCGTTTTATCCGTTTTCCACACAACTTTCAAGTACTTTTTTAAAAGCCCGTAAAACTAAGTGTTTTTAAACGAAATAACAAACTTTTGCGAAAATTTTTCTAAGAAATCCTTACTTCGTACAAATTTTCTGCATTGTGCAAAATCTTTACTTCGTACAAATTTTCTGCCTTGCTCAAAATCTTTGCTTTGTGCAAATTTCCTGCCTTGTGCCAAATCTTTGCTTCGTGCAAATTTTCCGCCTTGTGCCAAATCTTTGCTTCGTGCAAATTTTCTGCCTTGTGCAAAATCTTTGCTTTGTGCAAATTTTTCTGCCTTGCGCCAAATTTTTACCTTCCAAAGAACTTTAACCCTAAAATTTGCTGTTAGTGGTTTTTCATAAAACATCAATTTTCAAGCTATACTTTTTCTACAAAATTTGGGGAAAAAGGGTTTTATCG
>JAYUZN010000077.1:0-5695 GCA_043751755.1 Bacteroidota bacterium
GTGTTTTTGGTAGGAAAAATAGCCTTTTCTCAAGTGTTTATTTTTGCTTTGAAAGTCTTCACAGGTATTGTTAGTTATGTTATTTGCTTGCATATTGGGCGGGTTGCTGCTTACAAAGAACTGAAAGAAATGCTTATAAGCCGCATCTATTTAAAAGCACGAAAAGAATAAACTCATAATTTACCACTAAGGCACGAAGGAAACTAAGAAAGAAAAGTGTGGCTTAGATGTCTTCTTTTACCATATAGCTTCGTGTTTCTTCGTGCCTTAGTGGTGAGACAAATTTAGTCTTTCAGAAATTTCTCGCCAAAGACGCGTGTCCTAATTATTTTCGCAGGGCTGCCATAAGCAAGCACATTATCGGGCAAATCTCTTGTAACTAAAGCTCCTGAACCTACTACTGTATTTTCACCAATATTTATTCTATCCATTATAACACAACCTAAAGTAATCGCCGCATATTTCCCGATTTTGACTTTGCCCCCCGTTATCGAACCCGCAGAAATACTCGCAAAATCGCCCATTTCGCAGTCGTGTTCTAATTGTGCGCCTGTGGCAAGAAAGCAGAAATTCCCTATCACTACATTTGGATTGATAATGCAACCTGCCATTACCACAATTCCCACGCCCATTGTTATATTCATGCCAATGATGCTTGAGGGATGAATGGCATTTATAAAATGAAAATCAGGGATTTGTGCGATAATAGCCTCATAAACGACTTTTCGAGACGCATTATCTCCAATGGTAATAATGCCTGCATCAATGTTATAAGCAGATACTAATATAATTAATTGTTCTTGCCTGCCTATTACAGGAAACCCAAAAACTTCAGAGCCTATCTCTTTTACAGAATCAATGATGCCAATTATCGTATATTTACCCTCTTTTTGAATGATGTCAATGCTATAATGCGCATGATATCCTCCCCCAAATAGTACAATATTTTTCATGGAAAATAATTTCACAAATTTAATACATTTTTAAACATCTTCACATACTTTTCTCTCCCCCAAAGTCGCAACAAAGCCTGTCTATTTTCCGTTTTTTGGCGTTCTGTTAAGGGACAAAAGGCTTCTTTTTCTGCAAAATGAGGCGATTCTATTGTATAAACATGAAGCCCATATTCGCTAAAAAGCTGATACAAAGTACTTTTTTCTGCCATATATAACTTTGCCCCATTCCATACTAACACCATCAAATTCGCAGCAGCTTGCGAGCGTTCTTGTGGCATCATCGCTACGCCAATCGTAGTCAAAATGTGGTTGTACGCCTCCAAAGGCATAAACTTTGTCAAAGGCTCAAAAGCTGCACCAAACCATTGTTTTCCCTTTTTTAGCACTATTTTTCGGCTATTGTCATCTCCATATCCGAGAGAAGCAATGAGTTTTCGAGTCCCCAGATTCCATTTTCTCATCTTTAACATAGCATCTATATGATTTCCGCTAAAATCTGCCGAATTTCCGAGCAAAATATGTTCTCCTTGCATTTTTATTTCTGTACCCGCAACGGTTTCAATCGCTGCATAGTGAAAAGGCACAAAAGTAGCTTTGAGCTGCGGATAATGCGCTTTGATGAGGGCAAAATCTTGGAGAATGTAATGCGCAAAATAGTCAATTCGCTCAAAAGCTTTGAGGCGTTGCTTCAAATTGTGCCAATCATGGTAGTAAAAGGCGAAATAACGGGCAATTTTGAGGGGATTGAACGAGAGAAAAGGGGTAAGATGTGTCTGTTTTCTGTATAATTTTCGGGTTTCGGGCTGAAAAAAATATTCTCTAAAAAAAGGCAATTCATGGAAGGCATCTGCGCCCCAAAAAACCCAAATAATTGTGGCAGAAGTCTGAATTTTGTTCACAAAATCCACTAATTCGTGCGACAAATAATGTAAAAAAATCTTGTCATATTGCTGAATATCGCCGATTTGCGCCCAAAATAACGGAGAATCGTAAGGGGCAAACAAGGCTTTTTTGCTTTTGACATAATGAAGTTCCGACAAAGACGTGTAAATCAGGTACTTGTCTTCACTTATTCCTAAAGATGTTGCCGTTTCTATAAATAAATCTAAGACTTTGTCGTCGTGTGTGAGGTGTAGATTCATGTTGTTTTTTCACGCAGATAGGCGCAGATTTGAGCAGATTTCGCAGATGAGAAATGTACATATCTATTAAATCTGCATGAAAAATCTACGCTATTTCTCAAAAGAAGATTGCATTTTGGGCGCAAAGGTTTTTGCTGCGGCTTCTATGTCTTCTATCTTGGTTTTTCCTTGCAAAATGTCGAAGGTTTCGCGAAGATAATCTACTTTGGACAGGAAGCCGATAGCTTCTGCTTCCTGTTTTCGAGTGGTAAGTTTATCGTTGTAAAGCAAATATTTTACCACTTTCCTTTGTTGTTCTAATAAACCTAAGACCAATTCCATTTCTAATAAATTAATTTCTTTTTCAGCCTCATGATTATGGCATAAAAAACTGTCATATACTGCATCTAACATATTAGAAAAAGCTGTTTTTTCTATATGTGTTTCTTTTAATATGTCTCTGTAGGTTGTCATCTGTAATGTTAATTTGTAATCCCTAAAATAGATAGAGTAGATACCATTTTAGGGATTACTTGTAAATCTGTTAAACTTCTCGTAACCTAATAATAATTGCCCCATTTTTTGGGTAAACGATTTCTCTTACCCAAAATATCGTATTAGGCGCAAATAAAACTTCTTTTTCTGTGGGACTTTTGGAATATTCGGCTATCAACTTCCCTGTTTTGCCTGCTATTTCAAAAAGAACCTGTACTTTATCCTTCTTAGGCTTCATAAACCCTTTTGCAATACGCTGACTTTGACTTGTAGAAATAAATGTATGTTCTATAATTTTACTATCTGTGTTATAAGCATCTTCGTATTTCTTCATCTCTAACATTGTGAGATTAACACCTCTATGTGTTGTGTCGTCATAATTAGGCAATTCTTTTATAGTCTTCTCTAAATCTTGCGAAAAGGTAAAGGTATTTGCTAAAACCCCTTTTTTTCGCCTTAAGTCCTCATTTACCCACTCATACGAATCTTCGGTATATCGTAGAATTAGGTCTTTTTGAACATTGTTCAACATGTTGTTTTGTCATTTTGTTAATAAATTTAATAATTTGTTCTTAGTAGCCGTTAAAAAATAAGTAGCACATTCAGATGTTGTAACTAATTGATTTACAGCATGTAGTTCCCAAAAAACGTATAGTTTATTTTTTGACGAATACCTATATGCAAATTTTTAGTAATTTTAATCGGGATATAAATCCCGTTTTTAGCTATAAACTTCTTTTAAAATATTCTACCCACATCCTAAAAGAAGCAAAATGCTTGTACGTATAAAGCCTAAAAAGGTTCACATCTTTTTTGGCTGTACTTCAAATTGGATAAATTTTCTAAGCATTTTCCTGTAAACGTGTCATTTCTTGAAGAAATGACATGTTTGTTGTACTGCCGGTGCAAGTCTTGATTTTATTTCTCAAAAGAAGATTGCATTTTGGGTGCAAAGGTTTTTGCTGCGGCTTCTATGTCTTCTATCTTGATTTTTCCTTGCAAAATATCGAAGGTTTCACGAAGATAATCTACTTTAGAAAGGAAGCCAATAGCCTCGCTTCTTTGCTCACGTGTGATAAACATTTTGTTATATAATAAATGTCTTACTACTTTTCTTTGTTGTTCTAACAAATCTAGCATTAATTCCATTTCTATAAGACTTACTTCTCTTTCCATTTCTTGATGATATGACAAAAATCTGTCATATACAACCTCTAACATAAGAGAAAATTGTTTTTTCTCAATATGTGTTTCTTTTAACATATTTGTGTAGATATTCATATTGCATTTTTATATTCAAACGATAAAATAGATAGGATAGATACTATTTTATCGTTTGAGGTATTTGTTAATTAAATCTCAAAAAGCCTTATCCGCACTTTATTGTTTTCATAAATGATTTCATCTACTGAAAACCTCGTATTCGGTGCAAATAATACTTCTTGTTCATTTGGGTATTTGGAATATTTCTCTATTGATTTACCCGTAGTTCCAGCTATTTCAAAGAGAACCCTTGTTTTATCCTTTTCATATCTCATATAGCCTGTTGCCACTAACTGGCTTCGACTTGTAGAAATAAACGTTGGCTCTATGATATAGCTTTCATTTTGACGGGCTTCTTCATATTTCTTCAACGCTGATTCTGACATGCAAGTAGCCCTGTAAGTAATGCGTTCGTAGTTAGACAGTTTTGACAAGACTGCCACTAATTGTTCTATATCTTTATTTCCTTTATCTTTTAGTAGATATTCGTTTATCCACTCATAAGATTCTTCTGTATATTTTTTTAATGATTTTTGTTCATTTTTGTTTAACATTAATTTTTTAGTTAGTTAATAGAACTTAATATGAAGTATATTAAGCCCTAAATTCAAATTTTTCTCCTCTTTCTTATGTAAGAATGCTATCCATGCCTTTCATTAAGAATAATACAAATATACGCTTTTTTTTTCAAAAAACAACTATTTTTATACATCATTTTTTGAACTGTCTTAACATAATATTCACAATTCTTTCAATATCAATCTCTTGCAAATCTTCATATAAAGGCAGACACAAAACTCGGCTACTTATATCTTCGGAAACGGGGCAGCTCATTTTTTTTTCTCCGACAAAAGGCAGCGTGTTTAATGACGGGAAAAAATAACGTCTTGTAAAAATATCAGCTTGCTGCAAAGCTGCTTTGATGGCTAACATTTCTGTTTCACTTGAAAAAACGACTGGAAAATAGCCATAATTATAGCCTGTTTTGGGCAATGCTTGCGGAAATTGCAAGGGCAAATCTGCCAAAAGTTGGTGATAAAGCTCCGTTTTTTGCTTTCTTTTGGCAATAATATCAGATAAATGAGGGAAAACTGCCAAGCCCATCGCAGCATGAAGTTCGGAGTTTTTGGCATTGATGCCTACCGAAAAATAGTCGTCTCCTATATGCCCAAATTGGCGAAAAAGGTGCATTTTTTCTGCCAAATCCGCATCATTTACCACAATACAGCCGCCTTCTCCACTGTGAAATACCTTAGTCGCATGAAAACTACAAGTAGCCATGTCGCCATAACTCAACAGGCTTTTTCCTTCGTAAGTTACCCCAAAAGCATGTGCTGCATCATAGATGACTTTGAGCTTGTGTTTTGCTGCAATCGCTTGAATATGAGCGATATTGCAAGGGTTTCCATAGACATGAGTCGCCAAAATTGCCTCTGTATTCGGGGTAATTGCAGCTTCTATTTTGTCTGTATCTATATTGAAATCTGTGGGATTTATATCTACAAAAATGGGGGTAGCATTTTCCCACAAAATGGCATTTGTGGTAGCCACGTAGGAAAAGGGGGTTGTAATGACTTCTTTGCGGATATTCAAGGCTTTGAGAGCCATTTGTAAAACAATCGTGCCATTTGAGCAGAAAAAAAGGTGTTTTATGCCCAAATATTCCTTCAATTTTGCCTCTAATTGCAGCAACAAATCGCCATTATTCGTAATCCAACCCTTGTCCCAGGCTTGCTGCAAGTAGAACATATATTCTTTTATAGGCGGCAGAAATGTTTTGGTAACTTGAATAGGCATGTTGTTTTTGGTTCTCGCAGTTATTTTTTGGGTGTGTTTAGCGTAGGTAAAATGGGCAAAAGA
>JAYUZN010000078.1:0-2513 GCA_043751755.1 Bacteroidota bacterium
GACGCACCTTTAAAAGGTGCGTCCCCCTACAAATACTTTATGTCATTATCTAACTGTATTTTAATCTCATAAACAATGCAGGTTCTTTGTGCGAGACACAAAAAACCTGCATTGTTTGAATAGTGGGTTAATTCTATTTGGTAAGCGCGCCTGTTATGGTTCTTGAACCTACTCCTTCAAAGGTGCAGGCACATCAATATCCTCCACCAAATTCATAATCGTATTGCCATCTTTGACAAAAATTTCTACTCTGCGATTGAATTTGCGCCCTTCGGGAGAGTCATGCCCATTTACCTCATTTTTGGCAATAGGCTGCGATTCGCCAAAAAATTCACCATCTACGCGCCCTTTAGAAATGCCTTTTTTGACAAGATAATTGATAGCCGCATCACGTCTGCGCCTTGCAAGTCCAATGTTATAGGTGCTATCGCCTTTAGCATCTGTATAAGCGCGCAAGTCCACGCTATATACAGGATTTTCGCGCAAGATTTTGGTCAGGCTATTCAGCTGATTGATGCTTGCGGCGGTGAGGTTCGCTTTGTCGAAGTCAAAAAAGATATTCCGAATTTTGCGAAGCTCATCTATCATCGGGCTTGGCGGCGTATAGCCATGACAGCATTGCGCATTTTTTTCGGTTATATTTTCTACCCTTGCATCTTTGAAGCCCAAAGCGATGGCATCTTGTGCTGCTTTGTTAGCGGCAGTTTGGTCGGTAAAACCTGTGAGATAATATTTGTAGATTTGCCCATACGCAAAATCTTCAGCCACTTTTAGCCCTTTGAAATGGGTCAATGGCACGCGTTGATTGTAAGCTGCTACCATCACCATATAACTCTGCGAAAACGCAGAAGTATGCAGTAGCATAGAAGTAAGCCCTATAAGCAGGCTAAAGAGGAAACGATTGTTCATACATTAATGTATTATACGTGAAACGAAATTTAAAAAAGAGCTAATATTATGTTTCATAAGAGAATGTTCCTGAATCCAGTTAGAATTGTTATGTGCGAATTTAGTTTTCCATTTTTCTTTAGATAAAGCTATTTCTTTCAAGGCATTTGCTACATTTTGAGCGGTAAAAGGAGTTACGAACCAGCCATTTTCTTGATGTGTCAGTATTTCGGTGGTAGCGGGCGTTTGATTCACGACAGGAATCACGCCCATATACCTTCCTTCAGCCACAGAAGCAGAATAGCCATCATAAACGGGTGCGGAAAGGAATATGTCAATCAGCCGCCAAAGTTGGGAAATTTTTTGACGTGATAGCACATTTTTTTCAAAAAAAAAGGTAGAAAATTTTGCTTCCATCATTTCCCCCTTT
Organism: Bacteroidota bacterium; assembly: GCA_043751755.1. Classification (GTDB taxonomy): domain Bacteria; phylum Bacteroidota; class Bacteroidia; order J057; family J057; genus JAAFHL01. The sequence continues at coordinate 1,319 of JAYUZN010000078.1, forward strand.
ATTTTGAGGCTTTCTGGCACTTCGTAGCCCGCAGAAAGCATTATAAAATGCACATTTTTTAGGATATTTTCTTGCAACAAAATATTAAAAGCCTCCAAAATAATATCGGATTGATAAATAGGTTTCATACCTCTTGGGCTTAATATAACGGTAGCTCCCTCTGGAATCCGAAAATGCTGCCGTAGTTCTGCCAAAATAGCTTCATTTGGCAAAAATAATTCAGGCTCAACTCCGCCACGATTCAGCTGTATTTTTTGCAAAGGAACGTGAAACCAATGATGAATGGCACGCGTAAGCACTTCATTATCCCCAATAACGCCGTCTGCAAAATGTAGGGCTTGGGCTACTTGATAGCGAAAAATAGGCTTAGAAAATCGAGATTTTAGTTTTCGTAACCCTGAATCGGGGCTAAACTCATTTTTTTCCCAACTATACAAAGTATGAATCGGCGAGGCTTCGTGAGGGGGAGGATAGGCTAAAATATCTGCACCTACAGCAAAAATAACACAAGGGTGAAATCGAGATTTTGCTGCCCACACGCCAAAAGGAGTAGCATTTATCGCTAACACAAGGTCTATTTTATGCAAAATCAATAGCTTGCGCAAAGCCTTCCCATCAAGATAACTCAAATAAGTGGGTTGTACGTTATAAGTATAAGTAGGGGGTACACAGATATTTTGAATGTTGGGCTGCGCAAAAGTATGGCTATCAAAACTGAATACACTTACTTTTTCGCCTTCGTTGTGCAAAGCTTCCGCCCATTTTTGCGTATGAAAATTGGACGGGGTAGAAAGGATAGCAATGTGCATGAGGGGAAATGAGAAATGAAAAATGAGAAATGAAAAATGGTGATTATTTGTTTATAGATAAAATCAACTCCCATAAGGAATAGAAAATAAATAACATAACAATGTTATTTTGGGGATTTCTTAGTGCCGTAGGCACGAAATATTTATAGAAAATGGTATTTCCCCCCCCAATTTATTGCGTTTCTTGTGCAAACGCTAAAAAAAAGAGGGAGAGGTTGGCATATTTTTTCTATAAATATCGCCGTCCCTACGGGACTATAAAATTGTTACTTTATTCAATTTTCATTCCTTAGTCCAGCAAATTCGGATTTATTAATTCAGACATTTTTTTATACAGCTCTTGAATCTCTGGCTTATCTGCTAACAACGCCAAATGCTTGTCAATC
>JAYUZN010000079.1:0-2536 GCA_043751755.1 Bacteroidota bacterium
GGGGCGCGGAGCGTGGATTCTGTGGGCGGCGCGCTGCTCTGCCTTGTGCGGCTGGGGATACGTTTAGCTTGACGGGCTATATTTATCTCATACAACGACACACATTGCAGCCGTTTTTTGCTGTGCGGTTGGGTTTTGTGCGTTTGGATAGCAAAAATGGGCGGCAATGCAAATGTTGAGCGATTTTGTTTTTATCATTCCCTATATGCTCTTATTTCAGTATTAGTGTTTGTTAAAGTCATAACCTCTCTATCAGAGGAAAAGTATATATAGCAATTAGGTCCCACAAGAAATTTCTCACCAGATAACCACTTTCCCCTATCATATTTAGGGAAACTTATATAGTAGGAACCATTTTCTGACCAATAAAACCTATCGGGAAAATCCTTTGACTTAGTGAATTTCCAACTGGGGACTGGATCATTACTTGGCCTAGCCCAAAAACTAACGGTAAAATTATCTTTTTCTTTCATACGAATATGGGCTACATCACTCATTACATTGTTTATTTTGTAAATTCCATCGTATTTTGTGTTTTCATAATAATCATTTCTCCAATTACTAACTTTTACAACAAAACAAATTAAAATGAACAATAAAGTCAATATTGCTATGTGGAAACTATATTTTTTTACACTTTTACCAATTATATATCCTTCATCATTATCATGAACATTTTTTTCGTTAATTGATTTTTCGTGCATTTCTCCCACAACAGCACTAATCATAAGCCCTATAATAAATCCAATTATAGGCAAAAAGACTATAGCCGCTATAAAATACCATCTAGTGAATGTACAAGCATATATAGCCGCTATAATAGGGAAAATAGCTAATAATAAGGTATAAGCGGCTTTTATATTTTCTCGCTTTGCCTTAATAGCTGCTTGCATCTCTGCATTTCTCTTTACCTCTTGAATTGTGTTTTCAATGGCTTTCTTTTTTAAGAAGGCTTCTCTCTCTAATTTCAAAAAATCTTGAATTGTACATAAATTCGCAATCCTAAATTCTGTCTTATCTTTTTCCGAGAGAAGTACATTTTGAGTATAAAATCCGTTTTGCGCTTGCCTATAAGCTGTTTGGTTATTCCTATACTCTATTTTAAAATATACTCGCTCAAAATAAGTAGGAAGAAATGCGTAATTCGTCAGTAGGGCATTATTCTTTTCATCATAGCTAAATATATTATATTGCCAAAAATATTTTCCCTCTAAAATATCAAGTGCAGTCATAGCATCAAGAAACGAATGACGATTAATATAGGTTTCGGCAGAATTTAGTAATGATAAGGCTAAAGAATTAGAAACTAAGCCTTTGCTTATTTCTTTATACCTTCTTTTAGCATATTCAATTGTTTTTAATGACAACTCATTCAAAAAATTCATTATTTCTTCATGGAAAATAATATCCACATCTCCCATTATTTTTAGAATTTGAAATCTATCTTTTTGAATTAGTTCTGATAAAATAGGAACTGCCAAATTAGGAGTCGAATTAATACATAAATATTTAGCTTGGTCAAACCCTGCCACTAAAAAATGAGGGATTAGTTGGTATGCTTTTGAGGATAATTCAATAGCTTCTTCTGTCTTATCTTGTAAGAAGCATGCTCTTGCTGCGTATAATAATGCCTCGGCACTTGCTACAAGGCTTATATTTTGTTGGAGATTAAATGATGATTCAAAAGGGTTTAGAGTATTAGTGGTATGTGTTCCTCCAACATTATATTCAGCAAAAGCAAATTTGGCAGCATTTCTAAAATACGCCTCCGATTTTTGAGGGTTTAGGTATTTTTTAGAGTGCAAACATATATAACCAAGTTGATATAATGTAATATAGTCGTATTTTTCTTTTCCAAGTGCCAAATTAAATTTTTCAACAGCATAATCAAAGAAATCACTATCATAACTATTCATCAACCCATTTTTTAAGTGTTTTAGCCCTTCTTCTATATAGTAAACTCGCTCCTTTTGACTGTCGGGTATTTTTAAAATATCCACAACTTGCCCTAATAACCTGTTGGTTATTTGAAGTTGATGTACAACAGAGGAAAATCCCCAGCTCATTAGGGAAGAAAGAGAAGATATTTCGGATGATATATTTCTTAACTCTGTATTTACTCCTTCAAACCCATTTTCAAGAGTGTGGCTTAAATTATCAAAACCCGATTTTATTGTACCACAAACATTTTTTAAAGATTGGTTTATTTGATTTGAAGAAATCAAATTCATCTCTGAGGCTCTATTTATTGAGTTTTCTATGCTTTGAGAATTATAATCAATACACTCCCGAATATCTTTAACATATTCTGTTTCTTGCAGGTATCGCTCATATTTTGCGATTCGACTGCCGCCTGACCCTAATAATTCTTGAAATTGTGCCATAGTTTATTTTTTTATAGTATCGCTCAACGCCAAGTGCTAATGCAGGTGGGCGGCGCATTGGCTTTGAGCTTCGATTCGCCCACTTGTCATTAGCACCTTTGTTATGCACCTTTATTTTATTTTTTTAACGACACTGGAGGGTTGGCAAAAGG
>JAYUZN010000080.1:0-4485 GCA_043751755.1 Bacteroidota bacterium
TCTCCATACATTTCGGAAATATAGGCATATATTTTGTCAGGAGAAGTGAAATCAGAGACATCTTCGCCATTGAGGAAATTGTTGGTAAGGTTGCCTATCCAAAAATTATTGTCTTTGAACCCTACTTCTAACTCTCTGCGTTTCAATTCTTTGACTTTGACAATGTCCGCATCTTCTGCCCCATTTTCTTGAATTTTTTTGATTTCTGAAATAGCAACCTCCGTCAATTCTTGAATGCGGGTAGGGTCGCAGCCAAATTCTACGACAATCGTATATTCGCCTTTGGGCAAACGACTCATGTAGCTATATGCCTGAACGCCATACGCCCCGCCCTTGTCTTCGCGAATCGCCTCCCGTAACTTTATGGAAACCAAGTTCATCAAAGCCTGAAACTGCAAGCGATTCTGACGTGTATAGTCAAAAGCCCCTTTAAACTCCAAATGAACAGAGCCTTTGGGTTCTGTACCTTTTTTGATAGTGCGTGCAATCACGCCTTTTGGGTGCGTAACCCCCAAATCTTTGAAGGTTTCCGTTACAGGTTTTGCAGGAATGCTGCCAATATAAGTCGCCAAAAGGGGTTTTATTTTCTCTATGTCAAAATTTCCCACCATCACAAACATAAAATCGCTGGCATTGAATCTTTCCTTAAAAATAGGCAAAATATGCTCAGGATTGATTTCTGTATCCAACCTTCTTGCCGTAACAGGACGATGACGAGGGTGATAATTGTCCATAACGCATTGAATTGTGTCGCCAAAAATGCCTTCTGGGTCCGCATTTTTATTTTCTAAAAAAGATTTACTTTTTTCTATAACAGACATCATAGAACTTTTGTCCATTTTGGGGTCTGTGAAATACAGGTTTATCATTTGCAAAGCCGTTTCCAAGTCGTTCACGCTGCAATGATTTGCCCATTTACTGGCAGGCAACATCTCATTTGTTTCGCTCACAGCCATAGAAACGGACACATCTTTGCCATTCATATATTGCATAAGTTGCGTTTGCGTAAGGTTGCCAAGCCCCGAATTAGTTACAATTTCTGCCGCCATATCTGCCGTCATGTCGTCTTCTAACTTGCACAAAGAGCTGCCGCCCATGCTAAAACCGCTAAACAAAATCTCATCATTTTTGAAATCGGTCGTTTTTAATGCCACTTTTGCGCCATTTTCAAATACAACAATGGTAATGCCCACTCCTGGCAACTCCCGAATCCCTGCAATAATGCCTGCTTTCGGCTTTGTTGCCATCAAAGTCATATTCAAATTTTCTTCTGCACGTGGCTCCAATTTCAAGGTTTTGGAATTGGCATACATTTTCAAAATCTCCTCTTCTTTGGGCAAAACTAAGCCTGCTTTTTCTATCGCAGAAACAGAAATGACCATATTTTTGCCGTCTGTTATCCACTTTTGCACCATGTCATTTACATCTTTTATAGATATGGCAGGCAAGGCTTTTTGCGCAAACTTATACTCATTTTCAATCCCAGGCGAAGGGTCATTGTTCAAATAATGATAAACAAGTCCCCATGTTAGGTTGGTAGATTCTGTTTTTTCGCGGTCTGCATAGCTTTGTTCAGACTGTTTAAGCAAGACTTTTCTCGCACGCTCCAATTCCGATTTGGTAAAGCCAAAGCGTTTCAAACTTTCACATTCTTTGAAGAGGGTTTCCAAACAGAAATGAATATTTTTGTCATTGGTAATGCCCACCATATTAAAGGCACTTTTGGTGCGTACCATATCAGAATAGCCTGAATATCCGTAAGTTAGCGGCGGATTTGCTAATTGCGAATACTCCTCAAAACGAGATTGTAACATTTGATTGCACAAAGATGCAACCATATTTCTGCGCCAATCTTCGTAAGTTTTTGAGGCTTTTACGGGGTGTTTGAAAATGACATCTACCCGATTGTAGCTTGCCTCCTTGTCGGTAGCCACAACTGCAAGCGGCTTGTCGTGGTCAGGCACGTCATAAGGTTTTACTGCACGAGGCGATTTGGTTTTTGCGATTTTGGAAAAACGTTCTTTGATAATCTTTTCTGTTTTGTCCACATCTATATCGCCAATAATGACAACTGCCATCAAATCCGTTCTGTACCAATCTTTGTAAAAGCGTTTGAGGGTTTCGTAAGAACATTTTTCCAAGATTTCCAACTTCCCAATCGGCAACCTTTCGGCATAATGAGAGCCTTTCATTTGTACGGGAAAAGTCTTGTCAAACATGCGCTTATCTGCCCCAAGTCCCAACCTGCGTTCAGACGCTACTACGCCTCTTTCTTTGTCAATCTCCTCATTTTCAAAGGATAAACCGCTTGCCCAATCTTCTAAAACGGTAAAACCTTTGTCCAAAATCTCCGCTTTGTCGGTAGGTAATTGCAGCATATATACCGTTTCGTCAAAGCTGGTATAAGCATTGAGATGCGGACCAAATTTGGTTCCTACGGATTCCAAATAGTTTACCAAGTCATTTTTTTTGAAATGCGCAGTCCCATTGAACGCCATATGCTCGCAAAAATGCGCAAGCCCTTGTTGGTCTTCGTCCTCCATCATAGAACCTGCATTGACGGCAAGGCGAAGTTCGACCCGATTTTCGGGTTTTGTATTTTTCTTTATAAAATACTTCATGCCATTTTCGAGCGTGCCTGTGCGCACACTTGGGTCGAAGGGAATGGCATCTGTGGGCTGCTGCGCCCAAACACTCGCAAGAAGAAGGCTGCTACATAGCAACAGGAAAAATGTTTTTTTCATCATAAAGAAAGTTGTTAGTTTAAATTGCAAATATACATGTTATAATGCTATTTTAGTAAATTCGATACAAGAAAAAATGTTTTGATGGGCAAAAACAGATAAAAGTCGTACTTTTGTAGCCTTATTTTCACGCAGATTTCCGCAGATAAAAGCAGATTCCGCAGATGAAAAGCAAAATTCATCTGCGTTAAATCTGCGTCTCCTTCTGCGAAAATCTGCGTGACCCAAAACGATTGTTGTTCATGTCAAAACACATTTTTGTAATAGGTGCAGGGCGTTCTGCCACAGATTTAATTGAATATTTGCTCCAACAAGCCACGATAAACGACTGGTATGTAACCGTTGGAGACCTGTCGCTTACCCTAGCCCAACAAAAAGTGAATGGGCATCCGCGTGGGCAAGCCATTTATTTTGAGGGCGGAAACGCGGATATGCAAGTAGAATATATTTCGCAAGCAGATGTGGTGGTTTCTTTATTGCCACCGTCTATGCACCCTTCTGTAGCAAAAGTATGTCTAACCTACGGCAAACATTTGGTTACAGCCTCCTATATTTCGGCTGAAATGGCAAGCCTTGATGCCGAAGCAAAGGAAAAAGACCTTATTTTTCTCAATGAATTGGGGGCAGACCCTGGCATAGACCACCTCAATGTGATGCGTGGTTTGGACAAATTGAAGGCTGAAGGCGCGAAAATATTGGAATTGCGCTCTTTTTGTGGCAGCCTCATTGCGCCCGAAAGCAACGACAATCCTTGGGGCTACAAATTTACCTGGAGTCCGATGAATGTCATTTTGGCAGGGCAGGGGGCGGCTTCTTACCTCAAAGAGGGCAAAAGGAAATTGATTCCTTACAATCGCCTTTTTACCACGACTGACAAGGTAGAAATCGAAGGCATTGGCGATTTTGAGGCTTACGCCAATCGCGATTCCTATTCTTATATAGAAACCTATCATTTGGAAGGCATACAAACCTTGCTGCGAGGCACTTTGCGGAAGGCGGGCTATTGCGAAGGCTGGAACGCTTTTATTCGCTTAGGAATGACCGCAAATGATTACAAAATAGCAGATTCTGAAATGCTTACCTACGCAGATTGGACAGAATCTTACCTTTCTCGTCAAGCAAATGAAAGCCTCGAAACTGCCTTAGCCCGTTTTCTCGAAACAGAAGAAGACAGTTATTTGATGAAGTGTTTGCTTTCAGTAGGCATTTTGTCCGCAGAAAAAATAAGTCGCTCAAATGCGACTCCTGCCGAAATTTTGTACGATTTGCTGATGTCTCGTTGGGTGTTTTTGGAAACAGACAAAGACCTGTTGGTGATGGCAGACAAAATTCTCTATGAAAAAGAAGGAAAATACTACGAAAAAACGGCTACTATGGCGGTTATTGGCAGAGACCATGAGCATACAGCGATTTCGCAAACGGTAGGTTTACCTGCTGCAATGGGGGTTAAGCTCATTTTGCAAGGAAAAATCTCGCATAGAGGCGTACTTATGCCTATTTATCCCGAAATATATGCTCCGATTTTGACGGAATTGGCGGAATATGGGATTGTTTTTTCGGAGAAAACGAGATTTATTGCGGATTATCGCAGATGAGAGTAGATTTCGCAGATAAGGAAAATATATATTTGTAGGGTGGCGCACCTTTGAAAGGTGCGCCACTCTATTAAACGTAAACGAGTTTGCAGAGATTAGCTTGCCACCAATTCCGCCTCATCTTTCTCCACTTTCAAATTATCTAT
>JAYUZN010000081.1:0-4039 GCA_043751755.1 Bacteroidota bacterium
AACAACAATACAAACCATAACTTTGTTAGTTTCATGATAGAAAAAAAATGAATGTAGAAAAATAGGTTTCATTTAGCAGTACCTAATATTTTGCGTCCAAAAAACTAAATGGTGGCTAAATGTTGTGCAATATTCGTTTTTTTTTTTTTCTGCAAAATACTAAATCAAAATAGTACGATATTTGGTATATATTACCCTTTTATGTGGGTTTTTTAGTCTCATAATGCTGCAATCCGCAGCCCCAAATACGTACAAAAAAAACCCATAACCACACTCAAACCCACATATATCAGCATCATTTCGTTTTCATTTTTGGCTATCAATGTAATATTTTCTAAGGAAAACGCAGAAAAAGTAGTGAAACCTCCACAAAAACCTGTAATAAGCAAGGATTTCCAAGCCGTATCTTCGGGCATATTTTTGAGCAAAAACCCTGAAAAGCAGCCGATTAACAGGCAGCCTATAGCATTGATGAGAAAGGTTGCGAGCGGGAAATTCCCCTCATACACGCCAGAAACGTACTTTGTTGTAGCATATCGAAGCAAAGACCCAATTCCGCCACCCAGAAAAATAAATAACCCTATTTTCATATTTATTACCTATTAAAAATAATATAAAATCAAGATAAAAAAAAGCCTTTTTAGGTTTTTTTTTCCAGAAAAAAGCCTATACATTTGTCTTATACAAAAGAATAAAGGACTCTACTCAAAAACGACTGACGACTATGGAATAACATCGGGGAACATCGGCTATATCAACTACACCTTTCTCATTTCTAAGTAAAAAAACAGGTTTCAATACTTTTACAAGTATTGTGGGAAATTTTTTGCGTTATTTTGCAGGAATTTACAGAAATTCTCACGGATTTTTGCAGGAATAGGTTGCACTTTATCTGCGAAACCTGCTCTTAGGAACACGAAAAGAATAAAATCATCATTTACCACTAAGGCACGAAGGAAACTAAGAAAGAAAAGGTGTGGCTTAGATGCCTTCTTTTACCATATAGCTTCGTGTTTCTTCGTGCCTTAGTGGTGAGAAAAATGGGAAGTTATTTAATTTTTGTTCCTTATCTTCGGCAATCCGCGTGAAATAACACATTAGAAATGACACATTTTATTGATTCTTTGGAATTTACTTTAGCCGAGTTTCGAGACATATTTACTTCAAACGCAACAGTAGCTTTGTCGGAAGAAGGCAAAAAACGTATCGAAAATTGTAGAAACTATCTCGACCACAAAATTACACATTCGGACGCACATTTTTACGGAATAAATACAGGCTTTGGTTCGCTTTGTGACACACGTATTAATACGCAAGATTTGAGGCAGTTACAAATCAACCTCATGCGGTCTCATGCTTGCGGAACAGGGGCGGAAGTGCCACAAGAAGTGGTACAATTGATGCTGATAACAAAAGCTCGTTCTTTGGCTTATGGCTATTCGGGAGTGCAGATAGCAACCGTACAACGTTTGTTGGATTGTTACAATCATCATATTTTTCCTGTAGTTTATACACAAGGCTCATTGGGCGCAAGTGGCGATTTGTCGCCCTTAGCGCACCTTTGTTTGCCCTTGATAGGCGAAGGGGAAGTATATTATAACGGTGTGAAGATGGAAACGGCACAAGCCTTTGAACGGGCAGGTTTGTCTCCCATTGTTTTGCAGGCAAAAGAGGGGCTTGCCCTGCTCAATGGCACGCAATTTATGCTGGCTTATGGCATTCATTGTTTGTGGAAAAGCATGGATTTGTGGCACATTGCCAATAGAATTGCTGCTTTGAGCCTTGATGCCTTTGATGCGAGAATGGAACCTTTTCATCATTTGTTGCATAAAATACGACCACACAAGGGGCAGATATTTACAGCGCGTCAAATTCTCTTGCTGCTTGCAGATTCTGACATGACGCATCAGCCCAAAAAGCAGGTGCAAGACCCCTATTCATTTCGTTGCATTCCGCAAGTGCATGGCGCAACTTATGATACTTTGTGTTTTGTGGCGCAGACCTTTGAAATTGAGTTTTCGGCAGCAACAGACAATCCGAATATTTTTGAGGCGGAAGATGAGATTCTTTCAGGCGGCAATTTTCATGGGCAGCCTTTGGCGTTGGCACTCGATTATTTGGCGATTGCGATGGCAGAAATGGGTTCTATTTCAGAGAGACGTACCTTTCAACTCATTGCAGGAAAAAATGGACTTCCCTCATTTCTCACTCCAAATCCGGGCATCAATTCGGGCTTCATGATTCCGCAATATACGGCGGCAAGTATTGTGAGCAAGAACAAACAACTTTGCAGCCCGGCTTCTGTAGATTCGATTCCTTCGTCTCAAAACCAAGAAGACCATGTGAGTATGGGGGCAAATGCAGCCGTAAAATGCGATGAATTGGTGGAAAATGTGGAAACGATTTTGGCAATCGAGTTGCTGAATGCCTCGCAAGCCTTGTTTTTCCGAGAGCCTGCCCAAACAGGAACGGCTGTGAAAGATTTGTTGGCATTATGTAGAAATTCAGTTCCTTTCATGGAGGCAGATAGATACTTACACGCAGATATTACGGCAATTCGTAATATAATAGCCGAATATCGTGTACAAAAACTACACAAAAGTGTATTTAATTTAGACAAATAGCTATGAAAGAAAAAATATAAAAAAGTGAAAAAATTATAGGAATGTTTATTTTTTGAAAAATATTTTTCATTTTTTTGAAAAAACTTACATTCCCTCTCCTTCCCCTTATATACTTGAAATACGGAAGGAAAATAAATATTATAGATTGATTATCAAGGGTTTATTTTTATGTGTATTGAGAATATGTAGGTATAAATGCAACATTTTTGGGACCTGAAAAAGGCAATAATCTTCGCTAAGGGGTAAAAAACTTACGTGAAAAATTTTATTTCAATCATTTAGCATGTTTTTTGTTAAAGCTAATATGTATCGAAAAAAAAATGCTCACATTTATTTTTTCTCTCAACATCTATTCCTAATCAAATTTCGTATATTTTATTGACAACCACTAATCTTATCTCAACCATGATGTTTTTAAATTTAAAAAAAGTTTTCGCTATATTGAGCGTAGTTTTGGGTATAGCACACTTTTCTTTTGCACAAAAAACTGTTCTAACCAGTGATGCTGATTTTACGCAAATGATACGTGAGGCAAAAGAAGCTAAAAAAGGCTTTTTTGTTGTGTTAGTTGCGCAACAAGACGTGGAGTTTTCTACTTCATTTTTAGCGTCTGTACAAAGCACTTTTCGCGGAGAGGATAAATTGCAAAATATTTATCAAGGCTATGTAATGGACGGTTATGCCAACATTGACATTGCACAGGAATATGAGGTAAAATCTTTTCCTGCCCTGCTTGTCTTCAATTCCAACGGGCAAAATATCGGCATGAATGACCAAATTGGGGCTGCAGCGGATATTTGGGCTACTCTGACCGACAAAAAATCGGTTGCAACCGCTTTGAATGAGGACAATGAAATTGTAATGGAGGATTTGTTTTACTTGAGCAAATCTCGTGGTGAGCAAGAGGCGACCATCAATACCATCAAAGGCTACGAAAAACAGTCTTACAAAAAGATGGAAACGCGGGGTTTTGGGGTAAAAGTAGGAACTTATCTTTCAAAAGAGGCACTTGACGCAGAAATGATGACCTACACAGCAAACTGGGACAAAGAGGAAATCATGGTGTATAGCCAATTGGTAGGCGGAATTGAGGAGTTTGCGATTGTGTTGGGCAACTATACGCATGTTGAGGAGGCAAAAGCAGCACACAAAAACATTCGTAGCTTGTTTCATAACAACTTCTTTCGGGTTATCGATTTGAATAATTTGAAAGCAGTGAAATAAAGGGCTTGGTAAAATAGCCCAAAAAGCGTGGCACATTTTAACTATGTGCCACGCTTTTTGGGTTACTTAGCGTATATATATAAAAGAATGGCGGCATGTTTCATATTACAGCAAAAGTAGTTTACACTTTTTACTTTTGTTTTATTAATATCAATGATTTAAAAAATTGATTATCAAGTTATTGCAATAAG
>JAYUZN010000082.1:0-7392 GCA_043751755.1 Bacteroidota bacterium
ACTTCGTCAAATTGATAGGCAACTACGCCTATTTTCGGCATTACTAAAGCCTCTCTAATATAGGCAAAAGTAGGGTCTCCTATGCCACTTACGGCAAAAGTACGGGTAAGCCCTGAAACATCTAAGCCATAACACAGCCTGCGATTGAGGTGAAAATAGCCCACATTCACATTCACCAATTTGGGATTTATCGGGAATATTTTGGAATTATAGGACGATAAGGCGGTGTTGAGGGCATCAAGATTCGTATAAGACGCGCCAAGCCCCGCCCAAAACGTATTCACCCGAAAATGCGACTTTTGCGCAAAGAGAATACTCGGCAACATGAGGAGAACAAACAATAGTTTTTTCATAAATGGACGTTATTTTGACTCAAAAGTACGAAAAAAAAAGATATGATGCTAAAACCTGAAAAAATTAATTCCCCACTTGTATCGCCGCATTTCCCACATCTTGCGTTACAATTTTGTAGCCAAAACGCTGCCCTACCTCTCCCAAAAGCCTCACATTGAAGTCTATCCGCAAAGGTACGACCTTCATCAGCATACGTTCTACCCCCACATTCAGCTCTAAATAGGGGCTGTTTCCCGACTGTTTGAGCAGGTGCAAACCCACATATTCATTGAGTTGCAGCTTGCGAATAAGCGGAATTTTGTTGAGCAAAAAGCCCTGAAAAGCCTGTTCTGCATGGGCTTCTACGTAGGGTTTTGTGTTAGAAAAAATATAATAAGGCATAAGGTAAAATGCATCAAAATTGCCGATATGTACCTGCCTTTCATTGCCTTTAACATGGAACATATCGGGAAAATATACCTGTTTTTGCTGCAAAAACTGCCCTGATGAGACCTTCCACGACAGCGTTCCCAAGATGCCAAATGCTGTTTTGTCATACACAGATGCCTTTATTTTTTGGAAATTTGCATCTCCCGTTTTGAACGCAAAAGCCTGTGTATAAGTGAATTGAAAAGTAGGATATTTTGAACCTGTGAGGATTTTTTGAAAAGGAACGCTAATGTATTGTGAATTAGGGGTATAAGTGAGCGTAAGTTCCGCAATATTTGCCTGATGAGGAGACATATTTGGGCTAAAAAAAGGATTTGAAGCTACAAAATTAGGGGCATAGTCTTCGGGATGTTTTTTCTGTACAAAAGAATAATTTGTGCGATTTTGAAGGCTTGTTCTCTCAAAATGCCCCACAGAAATACTGCCCAAAAAGCCATTCAACAGCTCTCTTTCATAGCTTACCTGCGCAAATTTTTGTTGAAAAAATTTGAGATAGGTTTTTTTATAAAAAAGGGACGTAATCGTGTTAAAAAAAACACCCATTTGCGGAATATTGCTAAACTCCTGCACATAATCGCCGCCCACAACTTTCCATTTCTCAAAATGCTTGGGATTGCTGCTATATTCTGCGTCTATTTTGTAGCTAACCTTCTGACTATGAAAGGCATAGCGAGGGATAGGTTTTAGGGTCAATTTCCTTTCCTTAGAAAATTTTTGTTTCCATGCGATTTCTGGCGCAACAAAAAAACCTTCCATCGGATTAAATCCCCACACTTCTAACAAAGGAGAAACATAGATTTCGCTATTCGTTTGTCGATACCTAAACGTTTTTCCCAACATCAACAAATTCATTACTTGTAGGCGAGAATTGTTTTTATGCTGAATAGAATCCAAATAATGCGGGTTATTTCGGGCTATTTCGAGGCTATCTTTCAATTTGTAGTCAAAAAGCTCTTCTGTTGTGAGCGGAATCGGGCGTTCTCTGTCCCAAAAAGCCTTTGAACGATTGAGGGCGGTATCTGTTATGGTAATAATTTCATTGTTAAATGTTTTTTTATCTAACAGGGGATTCGTTTCAAATTCTGACAGCAGGGAAACCGAAAAGCCTGCAAGAGGCAGCTTTATCACCCCCAAATCGAACACAAAATCAAAGCCCATACGAGTTGTATAAGGCAGCCATTTTCCATTCACCAACGTGTATTGCTGTTTCAAATGCAGGGTGTCCATCACCTCTAACTGCTGCTGTTTTGTGGTATAAACATCTATTTCTTTTATAGCAAAAGAGCTGTCCGTTATATATATAGTCCCTCGAAAAACGGGGTCATACAAGCGTTTTGGCAGCATTTGGATTTTGTAGGCTTTTTGCCCTCGCACAGTCGTAGCCCCCAACAATTTGAAATCGTAGTAAAAAAAAGCATTGTCTGCCACAGGCGAAATAATGCCCCTATCCGCCATTCCCTCCATCACGAGGCGATTGTCGTAGGGATTGAAACGGCTAATCATATTGCCAAACATGCTGTACGAAGCCTTGTCGCCACTCACCCGCGAACTCAAAATGGTCTCTTTTACCTTTTCAGGCTCTTGCACTTTCATTTCTGAAAAGGTCTCGGACAGGTACAAAATCTTGGAATCTAAGGTTGGGTCATGCTTTTTGTCCTTTTCTTCTTCGGCTTTTTTCTTTTCTTTGTCCAACTTTTTTTGCGACTTTTTGATGTTGATTCCCCAATCTAATTCCATGCTATCTGCATTAAAACTGCGCGGAAAACCAATAATGGTCTTCGTATAAGCCTGATAGGTGTATTGCGGAAAAGGGTGTGCATTTTGGTTTTTGGCATCAATCGCCCGTTGAATGATGCCATACGCAGGGTCTCTGCCATCAGATGTTATATAGACCTCGGCGGTTGTGAGGGCTTCTTCTTGCAAAATATAGTCTTTTTGCAGGTTTTCGGTCAGAAAAAAAGAGTCCCTTTTTTCCTCAAAACCAATATAACGAATGATGAAAACATAGCTTTTTTTCTCCAATTTCAAGGAAAAAATGCCCCTATCGTCCGTCATTGTGCCTATCGTGTTGTCCTTGTCTGTGATGCTCACATATTCTATAGGTTTGTGGTTCACATCTGTGATTTTGCCCGAAAAAGTGGCTTGCCCAAAAGCGGCAAAATTCACTATACACATTAAAAATAAAATATAGACAAAAGAATTTACGTTCATACTTGAAAAAGCTAAGTGAAAATACGAGGGGAAAGATAGCTATATAACTTGATTAGTTGCCTAAATGTAAGCAAAAAAATTAAAATTTAACTCATTTTGTAAAAAAAAGAGAACTTATGCCGATTTTTTCCTACCTTTAAGCCCTCAAACTACCATTTGACAAAGAAGGGCTTTGGAGTAACATACACTTAGGAAAGAAACTTAAATAACAATATGTCGGCCATTATTTTTTCATCTTTTTTCTTGTCCCATAGGGACAAAATGTCGGTAGAAATACGCGTATTTCCCCCATTTTTTATTCGTTTTTTCGTGCAAGCACGAAAAATCCTGATGGGAATCGGGACGTTTTTCTTCGGGCTACCGACATTTTGTCCCTAACGGGACAAAAAGCACCAAAAATGACAGACATATTGAAATAAAGGAATAATTTAATAGTCCCATATTTCGACTTCGCTCAATAACAAGGGACGGCGATATTTATAGAAATATCCGAAACCCGCGCTTTTTTAGCTCCGTAGGAGCGAAATATTTATAAGAAGGGGCGGGGTAATCATTTTCTATAAATATTCCATCCCTACGGGATTAAACACAAACAACTGTTTTTCAATTATATATACTTTTCTTTAGTTCTTAATACTTTACTTTAACGATAAACTACTCATTCATTTTTTGAACAATCATTCAAGCCGTATGAACAAGAACATTACGCTTTTTTTACTTGCGTTGATTACAGGGGGGGCTATTTATGCACAAAATGTAGGGATTGGCACTGCAAATCCCTTAGAAAAACTGCATGTGGGAAGCAACGGAACCGTCCGCATTGATGGCATGACTCCTGCGGGGGCTTTCAATGGCATTCCCCTTACCTCAAACGACCGCATGGTTTGGGTCGATAATTTAGGCACGCTTCACTCCCTCAACAATGGCGGAAATGGGCAAGTCTTATCTATCAACGGCTCGGGGGTACCTGTATGGATAAACCCTTCTACGCCAAGTTCGCTTTCCACAGGAACGATTTGGATTGGAGACCCTTCAAATGCCCCTGTGGAACACCCGCTTTCGGGAGATGTTCTCATGGATATGAATGGGGTAACAACCATTCAAGACAATGCGGTGGACGGAACGGATATTTCTATCACAGGGGAAGGTTTGGGGTCTATCATGTATTTTGATGGAACCGATTGGGTAAATCTCGGCATAGGCACTTTGGGGCAGATTTTAGTTACTTCTGTGGGAGGAGTTCCTTCTTGGATAAATAGCAATGCTGCCCTCACTACGCATGATGTACTCAATGCTGCTGGGGGAGCGATTGTGGTTACGAATGGAACGGGGCAAGTCGTAGGCGCGACAGATGTGCAGTTAGATGTGCAAGATAATACGGTTTCGCAAAAAGGGCTTGTAACTGCGCCTACAGCTGCCAATCCCTTCAAAGTGTGGGGAACAGATGCCAGTGGAAACCCCGATTGGCGCGACCCTGCCACACTTTTGGCAGCAACCGCCAAAGACATTACTACGCCCAATCCTGCCATTACGATTGGTAATGGCGTGGGACAGACCATTGGCGCAGCAAATGTAAGCATAGATGTCGCCAATAACTCGGCTTTGAGTGCCGGTTTGGTGGCAGCAGGCGGCGCAAATCCGAATCAAGTGTGGGGAACAAGTGGGGCAGGGGTTCCTGCGTGGATTCCTGCAAATAGCACCATTACAGGACAAAATGTAACAGGTACAAATCCCGTTACGATTACAAATGGGGCAGGGCAAGTCATCGGAGCGGCTGCCATGGATGTTTCCGTAGCCAACAATGCCCTCAATCAGACAGGGGTGGTAGTGGGACCTACTGCGGGCAATGCCAATCAAGTATGGGGGACAAATGGGGCAGGAGTTCCTGCTTGGATTCCTTCAAATAGCACAATTACAGGACAAAATGTAACAGGTACAGGTCCTATTACGGTTACAAATGGGGCAGGGCAAGTCATCGGGGCTGCTGCCATGAATGTTTCCGTAGCGACCAATGCCCTCAATCAGACAGGGGTGGTAGTGGGTCCTACAGCGGGCAATGCCAATCAAGTATGGGGGACAAATGGCGCAGGGGTTCCTGCGTGGATTCCTTCAAATAGCACAATTACTGCCCAAAATGTAACAGGTACAGGTCCTATTACGGTTACAAATGGGGCAGGGCAAGTCATCGGAGCTGCTGCCATGAATGTTTCCGTAGCGACCAATGCCCTCAATCAGACAGGGGTGGTAGTGGGTCCTACAGCGGGCAATGCCAATCAAGTATGGGGAACAAATGCTTCAGGAATTCCTGCGTGGATTCCTTCAAATAGCACAATTACTGCTCAAAATGTAACAGGAACAGGTCCTATTACGGTTACAAATGGGGCAGGGCAGGTCATCGGGGCTGCAGCCATGAATATTGCCGTAGCGACCAATGCCCTCAATCAAACAGGGGTAGTGCCGGGTCCTACTGTGGGCAATGCCAATCAAGTGTGGGGAACAAATGGCGCAGGGGTTCCGAGTTGGATGAATGCCACTTCTACGGTTTTGGTGGACAATGGCTTGTATTATAACGGAGTAGCGGGAAGAATTCGTCAAGGTGGGGCATTAGTGGAAAACACGACCATCACTGGTTCTACCTTCAATTATACGCACGACCTCACCAGTACGGGCGACTTTATCGTTACAGAAGCCAGTAATGGAACGCCGTCTTTGTTTGTCAAAGGAAATGACGGAGTAGCTACAGATGCTTTTGTAGGGATTGGCACAAATGCCCCTGCTAATAGACTTCATGTAAATCATAATGCAACAACTATTGCTGGAACGCAGGGTTCTTATCCTTTTTCGGTAGGATTTAGCGGAGGTGCGACAGATTATACAGTTGGGAGCAATGCTACTTTTGGTTTTCAGCAAACATGGAACAACAAACCTTTGCTTATCAACTCTCAAGGCAATTTTGTAGGGGTAAATTTAACTACTGCTCCTATCCAAAACTTAGACGTAAATGGGCGAATGAATGTGGCAAATGGCGTTATTCAAAGAGGGCCTACGCAAATCAATGCCACGAATGACTTAGGCTTATATTCTCAAATTGCGGGCAACTGGATTCGGATTGCCTCAAATGCAGCCGCTATCAAGTTTTTTACAGACCAAGGGGGCGGAAACTCTGCGGGAACAAATGCAACCATGGCAATAGACAATGCAAATGGGGGAGCTGTTACGATTTCCGCAGAAACAGGCGGTACAGGAAATGCAGGAGCAGCAGCAGCCTCTGCCGCAGTAGATATCAATTCTGTAACCAAGGGGATTCTGTTTCCACGTATGACAGTCGCTCAAAGAAATGCCATTGTAGGTCCTACACAGGGTTTGCACATTTATAATACGACTAACAACTGCCTCAACTTTTGGAATGTACCTTCTGCGGGCTGTGGTGCAGCCGGATATTGGGATAGCTACTGCTGCCCTGTGGTCAATATCTGTATTAGCTCAAGCGGCAACTGCTTAGACGTATATGCCATGGCAGGTTCTATCGCCTTGCCTCGTTGTATTAACATCACCATCAATGCAGGGGTAACGATTGGTGGTTGTGTAGGCGGTGGCGGTTGTGGGGCAGGAGCAGCCCTTAATTGCAGCGGTTTCCCTTCTGGCACCCAAATTACCATCATCAACAATGGCGTAATCAAAGGCAAAGGCGGAAATGGCGGAAATGGCAGTCGTGAGTCGGACGGCGTATGTGCAGGAGATATTGGACCCAATGGCGGACAATGTGGGGGAGATGCTATCTTAGGTGGTGCGGGTATTCTTATGGTCATTATCAATAATGGCACAGTAGCTGGCGGCGGTGGCGGTGGTGGCGGTGGCGCATTTGGCTGCTGCTCTGCTGGCGGTGGCGGCGGTGGTGGTGCAGGTATCCCTGGCGGAGTAGGGGGGGCTGGTCAGTGCTGGTCTTGTGTATCAGGCTTCGTTTGCGGTTGCAACCGCAATGGTTGTAGTGGCGGCGGCGGAAATGGCTCTGCCGTAGGCGGTGCAGCAGGCGGCGGAAATGGAAATACTGGGGCTGGGACAGGCTGCCCGGGTACCTGTACAAGTGCAGGTGGTACAAATGGAGCTACTGGCGGCGGATTGGGTGCTAATGGCGGCGTTGCAGGTGCCGGAGCGGGAGCTACAGGGGCTTCTTTCCGATTGAATGGCTGTGCTGCAGGCAGTGGTATGGCAGGAGGAACGATTCAAGGTCCGATAATATAATTTGATAACGACATAATGTACTTGTAGGGTGGCGCATTTTTTAACGATGCGCCGCCCTAAGGAATGGAAATAAAATAAGTTGATAATTTACCACTAAGGCACAAAGAAAACAAAGGAAGGCAAATATAGCTTAGATATCTTCTTTTACTTGATATC
>JAYUZN010000083.1:0-1523 GCA_043751755.1 Bacteroidota bacterium
CCCAACCCAAACAAAGCGTTACTAACATTTGAAAAAACCTATCGACAACCGTCAAAGCAGTAGCTTCTATTCTTTTGCCTTCGGGCAAAAAATAAACTCGTCCTGCATATTCTCCAATCCGATTTGGGGTAAAAATGCCTGCCGTATTTCCTGCCAAAACTGCTCGAATCGCCGTAGAAAAGGTCAAATCAGGGTAGCATTTTTGTACCAAAATCTGCCATTTTTTGGCTTCTAACCCTTGATTTAATAACAATAACAAACAACATAACAAAGTAAATAGTATATCTTTTGCATCAAAACGCCCAATTTGTAGCCAAATACCCGCGCCTTCGGCTTGCAATTTATAGCCGATATAGGCTAATGCAGCTACGGAAACGCTTATTTTGAGAAAAAGAATGAGGTATTTGGACATGATATTGTAGTAGGCTTGTAGTAAGTTTGCAGGGTGGCGCACCTTTGAAAGGTACGCCAGCCTACAAGCCTGCGTGAAATAACAGAAATCCCTCAGGATATTCCACTTTTGTGAGAAATAAGCCTTGTGGTGGGGCATTTTCTGCGGCTTGCCTTCGATTTTTTGCTTCAATTACGCGCCGAAACTCGGGCAAAGAAATTTTCCCTTCTCCGACCCTTACCAACGTTCCCACAATGGCTCGCACCATGCCTCGCAAAAACCGGTCGGATTCAATGGTAAAAACATACAATGGCGCATTTTTTACGACAAAAAGAGCCTCTTTTTCCCCTGCTTTGCGCCAATGTGCTTGACTAAGTTTGCAAAAAGTTGTATGGTTTTGTCCCCCGGTTTTGGCAAAAGAGGCAAAATCATCATATTCTAACAAGATAGTTGCCGCCTCATTCATTTTCTCAACATCCAATTTGGCAGGACAAAACCAAGCTGTTTCTGCCAGAAGGGGATGTTTTTGAGCGGTAATAAAATATTGATATTGTCTGCGAATGGCATCAAAACGGGCATGGAAATCGGTTTTGGACGAAGTGAAAATCGCATGTACTGCAATATCTTTGGGCAGCAAACTATTCAATCTTCGTTGAAAATGGAGGGGCAAATCACCCTCAATATCGACATGCACAAGCAGTTGAGCAGCATGAACGCCTGTATCTGTTCGTCCTGCGCCTAAGGTTTCGATTTCTTTTTGCAACAAAATACTTAATGCCCGATTCAATTCTGCTTGAACGGTGTTGGCATTTGGCTGAATTTGCCAGCCTGCATAGCGCGTGCCGAGATAAGATATGTCTAAAATGTAACGCAAGGAAAATGAGAAATGAGAAATGAAAAATGAAAAATAGCTGCTGGTGCAAGCGTCAGCTCAATGTAGTCAGTTTAGATTTCGAATAATTTAAAAAGTGCGTTCTATGGCAGCAAGATTTACATGTTTGAGGCAAATTTGTCGTCTTAACCCAATTTTGCGCGACCTGTAGCTTAGGCTTTAGCCTGAGCATCCTCAATTTGTCCATTTTTGTTTAACGCAAGCTAAAGCATGCGCTACACATACCACAAATTTATCTAC
>JAYUZN010000084.1:0-5084 GCA_043751755.1 Bacteroidota bacterium
CTTCGTTTTCCGCCGTATTTTCGGACAGATTTGCGCCTCGCTTACCACGCAAATGGCAAACGCATGACGCATACGGTCGCAATAGATATGATAAATCTTTCGGCTTTCACAGGGCATCGCAATTTGTTGCGGCTTTCTTATGCGCCAGATGGCAAAGGCAATTTTATCCAAAAAGAGTATCAAATTGGATTTCTGCCTATCTTTTATTATCGCATAGATTTTAATTGGGGCAAACAGTAATTTACCGCAAAGAACGCAAGGGTTTTCGCAAAGGACGCAAAGTTAGAAAATAAATAGTACTACCTTTGCGCTCCTTGCGGTTACTTTGCGACCTTTGCGGTAAAATGTTATGCAACTACTCAATATCCACGACTATCGTTTTTTGTCTTCCTTTTTTATCCAACAAAAAACGCTCTCTATACAGCATAAACGCCGTTTCGCCCACATCTTTGAGATATACATAGTTGAAACCTGCATTGAAAATTGCCCCAAGTCCCGGCACAAGCCCTGCAGCTTTTTTGGAAATGGTTTGCTCCACAATCTCCCGAATCAACTTTTGGGATAAATAATTTGCAGCATTTTTGCTCACTTGTTTAGACGTATAATCGCCGCCAACTTCCTGATACAAAGCATTTGCTTCCAAATCTTTGAGTTCTGCGAGAGATTTTTGCTTTTCTACAGTGTTAGAAGCGGTTGCAATTTTGAAAACCCGCATCATATACTCCATTTCAAAGGCTTTGACTTCATTTTGTTCTTCAGAAATATCAAAACCATAACATAGCGCAATTTGGTAAATGGTGCGCACAGAGAGCAAAAATAAGGTAGGCAAATCGGCAATGAGTCCGGGCCAGCCTATCAAGCCCGTTCCTACGCCACTCAAGGTAGCATAGCGGGTATTTTCGGTTACAAATTTGGTAGAAATGTGGTCTAAATCGTGAATAGAGGCTTTTTTGAGTTCTACAATCGTTTCAGAATCTATGTCAAATTCTTTGGTAGAACGCAATACTTCTTCTTTATTAACAGACCATTTCGACATTTCTTGCATTTTTTCGGTAATGCCTTCCACCACGCTGCCGATTCCGCCTTTGACCCCATCAGGAATGAGGGTAGAAGTCGCCCAGTTGATAGGACGGCTGATGAAATCGGTGGCACGATTGAGGAAGCCCGGAGCCTGCCCCTTCCAACCTGCGATGTCATCTAATATTTTTAGTTCAGTTGCATTTAATTTTGACATGAGTTTTTTTTGAAATGAGAGATTATAGAACCTTGTACGCAAACCCAAAATTAAGGTTTTTGCGGGAAGCCTCGCTAATAAGGATTTTGGGCATTTGCATGATGTGTATTTTGATTTGGAATGGATAAATTAATACAAAATATTTCTCTTTTCCCTTAAAAAAGCTTAACTTCGCATCTATTTTCTCAGTTATGCCCCATTTTTATGAGTAAGTTGCATTTTTAAAAATGGACTTTCAGCTCTACCTGATTCAACTCAACAACTTGGTGTAGATGTAGCAACTCAAGCAGAATAGGAAAATTTTCCTCAAAAAGCGTTTTTAAGTTCTTATTTGAGATATTTCCAACGGTAATGTACAGCAACTTATAAGGCTGCTGTTTTATCAGATACGTGTCCCAAAAATCGGAATCTTTGGTAATGACTACCCGTTGTTCATTCATGCTTATTTTACAAATATCCTCATCAGCAACCCTTTCTCCCGAGGCTAATACACTGACATGAAAGGCATCATATCCTTGCCGAATTAGCCACAAAGCCAATTTCACAGGAAGTTGCTCATCTACGATAAATTTCATGAATGGACTAATTGATAGGTTTTAAAATTGGCTAACATCATAGCATATTGCAAACAAGCATAAATATCTGCCTGTTCTAAATGAGGATAATCTTCTAATATCTCCTCATATAACATACCTGAAGCAAGCAACTCCAAAATAGTTGCGACCATCATACGCGAGCCTCTAATGGTAGGCTTGCCATGACAGATATTAGGATTGATGGTAATACGCTGTAATTGCATCATAGTTGATTCTTTCTACAAAGATAGGAAATAAAAATTTGTTCTTGCATTTTTGCGAAAAATATTCTCCTTTTCCCTCAAAAAAGCCTATCTTCGCAGGTAGTTAGTTGTGTGGTTTTTTAATTTTCATATTTTTTATGGATAATATGATTTCTTTTTGTATCTTTGCCTTTGTAAATAGTATGTCAAGCATTTACCTTTCATTTTCTATCTCATGAAAACACAAGTCATTGATAAACACCTCTTAAAAAATGCTTTACTAGAATTGGTTCAATCTGAACAGGCGTTTATGTATCAACTTTTTTGGATAATTATAACGCAAATGGAGGCGCAAAAGATGGAAAAGTTAGATACCCTACATCGTAGAAAAGCCCTTGCAGAGCGATATAGACAGTTGCCACGTATTGAGGAAAAAACCTTTACTCGCTTACAAGAAGCATTTGCAGATGTGCCTCCCACAACAGAATGGCGATTTTAACACCCAACACAAAACATGGAATACGTGTTAGATACCAATATTTTAGTTCAATTTGTACGAAACTCCCTCATTGCAAAGGCGATAAATGAGCAGTATCAACTTTTTAGTCCTGACAATCGCTTGTATATTTCTATTGTTTCGATTGGCGAAATATATGCTTTAGGCTATAAAAATCAATGGGGTAGGCGAAAAATGGAGGAAATCGAAAACATTTTGACGGAACTCTATGCCATTCCAATAGATAGTCGCGAACTTGCGAAAATGTATGCAGAAATAGATGCTTTTAGCCAAAATAAACACCTTAATTTCGCTTTGCCTGCGGACTTGTCTGCCCGAAATATGGGCAAAAATGATATTTGGATTGCAGCTACTACGGCTATTTTGGGCGCAACTTTGCTTACAACAGATAAGGATTTTAGGCATTTAGATAAGGTTTTTTTTGCGGTAGAATGTGTAGAGGTATAGTGAAAAATATATTTCCTTTTCCTTCAAAAAAGCCTATCTTCGCAGGTATTTAGTTGTGCGATTTTTTCAAACCCAATTTTTCCGAAAAAAACACTATCTTTGTCTCACAAACATAAACACATTGTTACTATGCAACAACTCATTCTCAATCCCTCAAATTCCGCAGATTTTTTGCTGATAGTGCAGTTGGCAAAACGTCTGGGCATTGTCTATATGGAGCGTGAGGGAGAACTGCCGCCCAATTTCTACCCTGTTGTGCAAAAAACAGAAGTGCCTGAAAACATTACACAATTAGCAAAACCTTTGCGCAAAATATGGGATTTGGCAGAAATCAAGCAGGAACAAAATTATAAAGGCGTAAATAGGCAGCGTTGGGACGAATTGATAGACAGTTTGGACATTCAAGAAAACATGGAAGATTTAATTGCACAACTCTAACATTATGTTTTATCTATTAGATACCAATATTGTGATAGCCTATTTGCGCAAGCATGAAATCGCTCGACAAGTTGATTTGCGCTATGCTCCTTTGTCAGCCATCAATACGGCTGCGATTTCAGTAGTAAGTGTCGGCGAACTTTTGGCTTTAAGCAAAATGAATTATTGGGGAAATGCAAAAATGAGGCAATTGGAATTATTGCTTCAAGAGTTGCTTATTTTGGATATACATTCGGAGGAAATTGTGGAGTTATATGCAGAAATAGATGCTTTCAGTCAAAATAAACTTCAACATAAGCCATTAGGCACAACGCCCCGAAATATGGGCAAAAATGACATTTGGATTGCGGCTACTGCGGCTGTGAGCAAGGCTAAATTTCTCACAACGGACAAGGATTTTGCGCATTTGCATAATGTGTATCTTGATTTGGAATGGATAAATTAACAAAAAACATTCCCCTTTTCCCTCAAAAAAGCCTATCTTCGCACCTTTATGTATTCTGCGATTTTTTAAACCGTACCTATATGCGGTTTGAAAAACCGCACAACGTTACAGCGCAGATTTTCATAACTTTCATCTCATTTTTTCGACCTTAGCCGTTTTGCGGCTTAATTTTGGCACAAGCGTTCTTTTTGTTCTCTTTTTTATCGTCAAATCAAAATAGGGGTGAATAGCAGCATTAAGCTCCGCAATAAAACGGTCTTTTTTTTCTTCGTATTGAAAAACAATTAATGGGCTACTTTCGCCTTTTTGGTGCATAGTTATCAAGCCCTCAATTTCCTTGATGTTTTCTAATAAATCTTGGACGATTGCCCAATTAAAAGCTGTGTTTTCCATGATATTTTATGAATTTTGGGTAAAAGATAGTTTAATAAAACCTTTAGCATATTTCTTACCTTGCCGATTTCTGCGTGAATAAGAAAACTGATTCAACCAATATTTTTCATCTGATTCTGTAAAAACATTTTTGGCATGTTCTTTTGCATAAACAACCACAAGATAGCCATCTAATCCCATTCCATAATGTTCTTTTATGCCATATTTAGAAAACGGAATAAGCTCATTTTCAAACTGATAGAAAAGCGAATCTGGAATAAAAGTAACTATATCTATGTCATTAGGATTCCTTTTCGTGGTAACAAAACTCCCATCTACCCAAATATAAAAATTTGTGCCTATAACCCTTATTAAATCGCTGATATACGTTTGAAAAGTCTCAAATAGCTTTGCTCTGCTACTTGTTTCTTCAAAAGCAAGCACAAAAGTTGCTTCAAAATCCTGTTTATTCATTTCTATTAACTCGTATGGCTTTAAATGCCCTTGTATATCAAAATTGATTTCCATTTATGCTAAAAATAAGACACAAAAATACGAAATAAACATTTAGGTAAAAAATATATTCTCGCTTTTCCTTCAAAAAAGCCTATCTTCGCAGGTATTTAGTTGTGCGGTTTTTTAAACCGTACCTATATGCGGTTTAAAAAACCGCACAACGATACAACACTTTTTTTTTCTTCCTATATATGACACCTCCTCACACACTTAAATGCATACAAAAAGCTATCTCTGAAAAAGCGACTTCCTTAGACCTTAGCAACTTAGGACTGACCGAAATCCCGCCCGAAATTGCGGAAATGGGGGAGTATTTGGAAAGCCTTTATTTATCTAG
>JAYUZN010000085.1:0-10181 GCA_043751755.1 Bacteroidota bacterium
TATGCAGGGCTTGGCATCTATGACACTATGCAGCTTGTTGCGCCAGATGTCGCCACGATTTGTACAGGCATGGCAGCCTCTATGGGCGCAGTTTTGCAATGTGCAGGCGCGAAAGGCAAACGTTCTGGCTTGTATCACTCTCGTATAATGATTCATCAGCCTTTGGGCGGTGCGCGTGGACAGGCTTCAGACATTGCTATTATGCACACCGAAATCCAAAAATTGAAGAAAGAATTATACACTATTATTGCACATCATTCTGGACAAACAGAGGAGAAAGTATGGGAAGATTCGGACAGAGATTATTGGATGCGCGCCGAAGAAGCAAAGGCTTACGGCTTAATAGATGAGATTCATGTTTCCAAAAAACGTGGCGCTTATAATAGAGATGCAGAATAATCTTTTTTTTCTCGCAGATTTTCGCAGATGAAAGCAGATAACGCAGAAATATTTTCATCTGCGAAATCCGCTTTCATCTGCGTTTATCTGCGTGAACAGAACACAACATTTATGAGAGATAAACCAATCCCAAAAGGACTTAACTGTTCTTTTTGCGCCAGAAAAAGAGACGAAGTGCGCATGTTACTTGCAGGAATGAACGGCACACACATTTGTGATGATTGCGTTATTCAAGCCAAGTTTTTGATAGATGATACCTTCAAAGTAGCATCGGAACCGCCTGTATTTGGCGATGTGCCTAAGCCACACGAAATCAAAGCACACCTTGACAAGTATATTATTGGGCAAGATGAGGCAAAAAAGGTCATAGCAGTCGCCGTTTATAACCATTATAAACGGATAATGCACGTAGATGACGAAGATGAGGTAGAGTTGGAGAAAAGCAATATCCTCATGGTAGGGCAGACAGGTACGGGTAAAACCTTGATAGCCAGAACAATAGCCAAAATTCTAAATGTGCCTTTTTGCATTGCAGATGCCACCGTTCTCACAGAAGCGGGCTATGTGGGCGAAGATGTAGAAAGTGTTTTGGTGCGCCTTCTTCAAGAAGCGGATTATGACATCGCCGCAGCACAAAGGGGCATTGTTTATATTGATGAGATAGACAAGATTTCCCGCAAATCGGACAATCCTTCCATTACAAGAGATGTAAGCGGCGAGGGCGTTCAACAAGGTTTATTGAAGCTGCTCGAAGGCACTTTTGCACAAGTTCCGCCAAAAGGAGGTAGAAAACACCCCGAACAAAGCCTTGTACAAATAGATACCCGCAATATTTTGTTTATTTGTGGCGGCGCATTTGAAGGAATTGACATGCACATTGCGCGCCGGATTGCTACAAAAAGCATCGGTTTCAGTGATGACAAAGTCAGCAAAAATGTTAAAGAAACGAATTTATATCGCTTCATTCAGCCGATGGATTTGCGGAGATATGGCTTAATTCCCGAAATTATTGGGCGTTTGCCCGTCATTACCTTCCTCAATCCTTTGGACAAAGAGGCTTTACTGCGTATTCTCACAGAGCCGAAAAATGCAATTACTCGTCAGTACCAAAAAATATTTACCCTTGAAGGTAAAGAACTTATATTGGAAGAGGGCGTGTTAGAATTGATTGTGGATAAGGCTGATGAACTCAAATTGGGTGCGCGCGGACTTCGTTCCATTATCGAAAACATAATGACCGATGTTATGTACGATATGCCGCATAGTGAGCAAATTGAGTTTAAAATAAGCAGAGATTATGCGTTAGGAAAATTGGCGGAGATTACGCCACAAGCGGCGTAGGTTTTATTGATTTACAGATTCATACGAGAAAGTATTTTCTCGTATGAATCTGTAAAATTTATTATAAAAAGCAGAAAATTATGTATTAATTTTGCGCCATCAAATAGTTGTATAACATGAATTTAACAGCAATAAAAGTTTGCCGCAATAAAGGTAAAAATAATGAATGGAGTATTGAGGGCAAACCTGAAAATAATCATTTCGGGCAATGGCTCTCTTTTGAAAATATAAACTTGATTGTAGGCAAAAATGCATCAGGTAAGAGTCGTCTAATTGACAGTCTTAGGAACATTGCTGATTTACTTTCTGGAGATACAAAAATTGCAGACTTAGGATATAATGCTGCTATATTTGAATTGGAATTTGAAAATAATGAGGATACGATTGATTATTTTCTTGAATTTGAAAATGGAAAAATAATTCAAGAAACCTTAGATATTACCTTGAAAAATGGAGAAAAGATAGAGAAACTAAATCGTGCTAAAAAATTGCTATTTTATGAAACAACAAAAGGTTATTTAGCTTTTAAAACAAGTGATGATTTACTCGCAGTTACAAGACGTGATTCTGAGCAGCAACCTTTTTTTGAAGTATTGTCAAATTGGGGCAAACATGTAAGCCATTATAGATTTGGTACCTATTTAGGAAAACACAGCTTGCTTAGAGATATTAATTTAATGAATGATAATGAAGAGGTTGATTTAAAAAATGCGAATCGTGTTACAGAAGTTTTTATAAAGGGCAAAAAACATATCTCAGATTTTGAAGAAATAATCATTCAAGATATGGAAGAAATAGGGTATCCTATCTCAAAAATTCATCCTAAATTACAAATTGTTCCTGGATATGGCATTTCAGTACAAGAATGTGAGTTGTCAGATATTACTGACCAAATTGAAATGTCGCAAGGAATGTTTCGGGCTTTATCATTGCTTATTCAACTCAATTATTCTTTGTTGTTTAAAATACCCAGTTGTATTTTAATTGATGATATTGGAGAAGGGTTAGATTATGAAAGGGCTAAGAGCCTGATACATTTGATTATAAATAAGATAAATAATAATCAAGTGGACGTACAAGTAATTATGACCACAAATGACCGCTTTATAATGAATAACGTTCCATTAAAGTATTGGTCAGTTATTAGACGTATGCCCGCTAAATCTATATTTTATAACTATCAAAATTCAAAAGAGACTTTTAATGATTTTTCATTAACAAGATTAAATAATTTCGAGTTTTTCTCTACAGATTTCTTTGAAAAAGGTTTTGAAGAATATGTTAATGCCCAATAAATGAAAAAAATAGCTTTTTTTGTTGAAGGTGAGACCGAGTATTTATTTATCAGTGAGTTGCTGAAAAAAATGGCAGGGACAAGAAAAATAAACGTGATTGCTGAAAAACTTTCTGGTGGAGGTAAAAAACAA
Source organism: Bacteroidota bacterium (assembly GCA_043751755.1). Lineage (GTDB taxonomy): Bacteria > Bacteroidota > Bacteroidia > J057 > J057 > JAAFHL01. The sequence continues at coordinate 3,168 of JAYUZN010000085.1, forward strand.
CCTACTAGAATCGCATTTTTAAGCCTTGAAAGTACGCTACAACCTAATGCAACTTATGAAGCACGCATCTATGTATCAGGTACAGATAATAGAGTAGATACAGATATTCAAGACTTTCATCAAAACTTGCAAACCACTCATAGTATAACGGAATATGCTATGATAGTAGGTTTAAGAGACTTGAAAGGACAGAAGCCTGATTTAAGCCCTAATACCTTGTCCGATTTGCCCAAGATGGAGCTTTTAGCCAAAGTTGCTATAAAAAACTGTGTGTTAAAAGATTTTATTGCCTCAAATATTATTATTGCTGTTTATGAAATAGAAGCATGGTTTCTTTCAGAATACACACATTTTGACCGAATTGATACTATTTTGACTCCTTCCTTTATTGCTTCAAATATAGGATTTAATCCTCAGACGGAGGATATGAGTTTGCGTCCTGAGCCTGCGATAGATTTGCATAACATATATCAACTCGGAGTGCCTCCCAAATTCTATTCCAAAAAAGCTAATCAAAGAGAAAGAACCATAAGCCATTTAGATTATACATTTTTGTATAACACAGTTGCAGCGAAGGTTACAAAACTTAAGAAATTAATGGGATTAATGGATATTTTTTTCGCATAATTGAAGATTGTTTATATTTAACGATTCTCTATCAACTCCTTCAATTTCCGCAAAACAAACACCACTTTTCGCAAATTCTGCATTTCGGACACTTCAATTTTCCCGCTTATGCAATAATTTTTGCCCATAAGTGTAGCAAAATGAAAGCCTGTGCCAATTATATAGCTGCCATAAACGGGCTTATTGTCTGCATTTTGCTCCTGCGCAATCAGCATAGCGACTAACATTTGTGCTTCAGGGTCTTTCTTTTCGCCTTTTGCTTTTTTGAATTCTTGTAAGAAAAAGTATGGGCGGTCAGGCTGATGTGCAAGTTTAGTTGCCACCATACAATCGCAAATAACCGATAAATACACCTCTTCTACCGTTCCAAACAAAGGTCTTTCATAAAATACACCGATTTTTTTTTCTCCCTGCGCCTGCGCAACATAGAACAAAAAACTCACTAATTTGGCTTTTAATTCTTCTTCATTCATATAATCTCCAGCAACAGAAACTTCTGCATATACATCTTGCAAAATTTTCTCCTCAAATTCTGTAAAAGCATAGCTACTCGACAGCCATTCTTCTAAATGTGTACAAGATTGATGATGTTGCAAGTGAAATTTTCGCAGAATGGCTAATAAATCGAAACCTAAGTTTTTTTTCTCGCTCATATTTGTGTATATTTGTAAGGATTAAAAAATAAATAACTTGACGAGTTAGTTATAACAGTCATTTTGAGCATTTCTTAGCTCGGTAGGCTCACTACGAGTAGTGCCGTAGGCACGAAATATTTATAGAAAATGGAATTCCCCCCCAATTTATTGCGTTTTTCGTGCAAGCACGAAAAACAAGAGGGAGAGCGGGGCATGTTTTTTTCTATAAATATCGCGTCCCTACGGGACTATAAAATCATCAACTTATTTATTTTCCGTCCCTAAGAAAGAAAAAATGTGCCTTAGATGCCTTCTTTTACCATATACCTTCGTGTTTCTTCGTGCCTTAGTGGTGAGAAAAATGGCAAGTTATTTAATTTATACTCCTTAGTGGTAAGAAAAACAGGGAGTTATTTAATTTTCATTCCCTATCTGTTCAAAAAAAACCTTACAAAAACACAAAGCTCCCTTTTTCCCCAAAACCTGAAAGCTGATAATAATACGTCGCCGCAGGAAGATTGCCTCTTTCAAGCACAAATTGGCTGCCCTCAAACTTATATGTTTGAAGAAGTTTTCCTACGGAATTATAGATAAAAAGCTGATTTTGGGCGGATTTTGTGAGTTCAAAGGTAAGAGAAGTCGTAGCAGGATTGGGATAAAGGCGTACATTTTGCAAGGAAAACAAAGACGAATATAAGGCAGTTGCGCCATTTATTTTCATTCCATAAAAACTTTTGCGGCAGCCCCCGTCATAGCCCATGCCTATATAAGCCCCACTTCCTACCGAAAAAGCCACAGCTCCAGAACGCGCGCCACCCGGATAATTTCCTACATTTGTCCAAGTATTTGCCGCAGGGTTGTATGCCCAAATATCGGCTTGATAGGCAAAAGTTGTATCATAGCCCAAGCCTACATGTCCCATGTTATTGAGGACAAAACCCACTGCCCCATAGCGCGCTGTCCCCCCAAAATCTGCCTTTTGTGTCCAAGTATCATTTGTAGCATCATAAAGCCAACAATCTTTGAGATAGGTGTTTCGGGCATCTCCGCCTACAATATAGGCATCATTTCCAATCGAAAAAGTAGCTGCTTGTCGGCGTTCTGTACTGGGAAAATCGTTTTTTTGCGTCCAGGCATTTGCAGCCGCATCATAGCTCCAAAAGTCTTGTTGCGGATAGCCGCTTGTATCTGTTCCAAAGCCTATATAACCTGTGTTATTTGCAGCAAAACCTGTAGAAGAATGGCGTGGCGAACCCCCAAAATCGGCTTTTTGAATCCAGTAATCGAATACAGGGTCGTATTGCCAAAAATCACGAGAATAAAGGGCAGGTCCATGTCCTGTTCCCAAATAAATTTTGTTATTTAACACAAAACCTGCGGCTAAATCGCGAGGCATTCCTGTCATATCTGCCAAAAATTTCCAAGCGGTGTCGCCATCTGTGTAGGAATAACAGGTTTTTTTGTACGAATTGCAGTCAAATCCGCCCATAACAAAGGCTGTATTTCCTACGACAAAGGTAGAAGCCGCACTTCTCGAATTGCCTGGGAAAACGGGCAAGGAATCCCAAACGATTTGGGAAAGCAGTGTGAGGGGAGCGAGCAAGAGAAAATAGAAAAATATGTTTTTGGTCATGTTTTGTGTTGTTTTCACGCAGATGAACGCAGATGTATGCAGATTTCGCAGATGATTATATATTGTTGTTTTTTATCTGCGAAATCAGCTTTTATCTGCGCCTATCTGCGTGAGAAAAAGGAACTTATTGAACAACGAGTTTTTTGAAACTTTGCAGCAGTTTTCCATTTTTTGTGGCAGAAATTTTGACAATATACAAACCTGATGCCAAATTTTCCTTGTAAATAAGACATTTTCCCTCAACAGAAAAACCATATCTTCTCACACATTCCCCCGAAAGGGTCAAAATCTCGACTTGAATAGGTTGCAAATCGCTTTGAGTAAGGAGTTCAACTGTGGCAAAATCCGTCATAGGATTGGGGAAAATGGAGGCTGTTAAAGCTTGATTTTCGCTCTTTTCTATGCCTGTAATATCAATGTTATAAGCGTTTTTGCGTAGCACCCAATTGTCTTTTTTAATCCCAATATACGACTTACCTGTACAGACATACGCCGCATCATTGAACGAAAAACCTGCGGGACCTCGTCTTTCATCAGCTTTGAACATATTGATAAACATCCAAGTATCTGTGAGGTCATCAAACGCCCAAAAGTCTTTTTTGTAGCCGCCATCTGTCCCTAAACCTACAAAACCCATGTTAAAAGCAGAAAATCCTATACCACTTGTACGAGGGTCGCCCGGATAATCGGCTTTTTGTACCCATATATCTACAAAAGGGTTGTACACCCAGAAATCTTGCCGATAGAAATTGTCGTCTGTGCCTGTGCCAAAATAGATTTTTCCATGCAGCTCAAAACCCATCGCATCTGTACGTCCGCCGCCCGGAAAAGGGCTTTTCATTCCCCAAATATCAAAAAGCGGATTGTATTCCCAGATTTCAGCTATGGGGCTATTCGACCTTCTGCCGCCAATAACATAGCCACTCGTCTTGCTTGCCACCCCTACGGCTTTGAATACACCTTGATTGGTAATGCCCCCATAATCAGCCCTTTGTGTCCAAATATTGGTGAGCGGGTCGTATTCCCAAAAGTCCTTCAATTCACTAAACCCAAACGCATCGGAACAGCCTGTGCCAAGATAGCCTTTGTGTCCGAGCGAAAACCCAATGGCATCACGTCTGGGACCGCCTGCAAAATCTGCCATTTGTGTCCACACATTGTTGAGGGTGTCGTATCGCCAAAAGTCTTGCAAAACGATATTGCCTGTATCAAGTCCTGTGCCGAGATAGCCATATTCGTCAATGGAAAAGCCTGTGGCGCGGTCTCTTTTGCCATTGGGAATCGAAGCCTTTTTTTCCCAAGTCCACGAGTATAAAGTCAGGATTTGGGAGAAAGTGAGGGTAATCGAAAAGCAGAAAAATAGGAAGAGAATGAGTGTTTTTTTCATAATGAGTTGGTTGTTCGCGCAGATTTTCGCAGATTAGGGACGCAGATTCACGCAGATTAAGAATAGTTCGACACACTTCGGCTTTAGTTCGACTAAACTCATTAGGCTAATTTGCGAAAATCTGCGGTTAAATCTCCGAAAATCTGCGTGACCTCAGAATTGAGTCGGGTCATAAAACACCCAAAAATCCTTCAAATTTGTGCCATTTGTGCCAGAACCTGCATACGCCTTGTTTCCAATACTAAAAGCAGGCATATAATGGCGGCGCGCTCCCTTAAAATCAGGCATGGCTTGCCAAGTATCTGTAACAGGCTCATATTCAAAAAAATCTTTGTAATCTACATAGCCAGGGTCTGCCCCTAAGCCTATATAGCCTCTGCCATTTATGGCAAAACAGGTGGGCGAAAACCTTATTCCACCCGGATATAGGGCTTTTGAAGTCCATATATCAGTTGCGGGGTCATATTCCCAAAAATCATTTCCACCTATGCCTAAGCCTACATAGCCTTTTGTAGCAAGGACAAATACGCCCAAATAATCGAAACCTGTACCTGGAAACGTGGCTTTTGTTGCCCAAGTGCTGCTAAGTGGGTCATATTCATAGAAATCGGAGCCGAAGCCCATGCCTACATAGCCTTTGCCGTTTATACCCATGCCTACTGCCCCTCCCCGCATTCCGCCTGGCACATTAGGCTTTTGTAACCAACTGTTATCTAAGGGATTGTATTCCCAAAAGTCGTCCGAATAGCTGCCGCCTGTGTCGCCTGTGCCTACATAGCCCTTTTTTCCGATACAAAAACCGACTGCCGCATACCTGCCTCCGCCTGGAAAAGTGGCTTTTTGTGTCCAAGAATCGCTGGCAGGGTCGTATTCCCAAAAGTCGTCCGATTCCGAACTTTGTCCGCCTGCATTGATGTGTCCTAAGCCCATATAGCCTTTTTGTCCTATGCTAAACGCAATGCTTCTATGCCGCGCCATAGGGGGGAAATTTTCTAATTCAAACCAAAAATACGCCGCAGAGAGCTGTATGGAACAGAGAATGCAAGTAATGAAAAATATTTTTTTTATCATAAATAGGCTTAATTTGTAGAAATACGTAAGCTGTCTAATTCTTGAACAGTAACAGAAGGAGGCATTATATTATGGTTGATTTTGAAGACGACTAAGGCTGCCACTTTTTCTGCCTCTTTTTGACTACGAAAACTATGAATCCCACTCATGGCAGGGATATTCGCCTGATGCAAAAAGCGTTTTCCGTCTATCAAAATATCATATCCGAAGCCTTTGGGCTTTTCTACGGCAAATATTTGGTAACTTACGCCTTCTACTTTCGCAGCAGTCGACATATTTGGCGGAACAGGTGTAACTGCTTGTGAAACAATGCTATCCGATTTTATGGCAGCGGCTACTTCCCTTGTTTCAGGCTTGTTTTGGGGCGTGCAAGCCCCCAAAAGGCATAAGCCTAAGAGATGCTGGAAATTCATTTTATGAATGATAAATTCTCATTTTGTTAATATTAACGTAACATTTGCAATATTAGGGGAAATTTAAGGGATAAAAAAAAATATTATGCGTTTTGGGAATATTTTAAGGTTGAACGGGAGAGAATGATTGAGACAGCACTTGTATTTTCTCTGACAAAGTATGTATGCTTCATCATTCAATACACATTTCCTAATCAATGCTTGAGCTATTTTGGTCTTGAATATTTATTTCACCGCTATCCATAGATGTTATAGAATGATTTTCTTCTGAAATATCCCCCATTTCTGTCAGTATTTCTCCAAATTCGCTTGAAATGCTATCATCAAGCGCATTTATTTTCTCTATATTTTTCCTAAATTCTTTGATAGAGCCTTCGATTTCATTCAAAGTACCTTCTTTTATTTCAACGGCTAAGGTTTCTTTGGCACGCCTTAAAAAAACATCTGTTGGGTAAATATGAAAAAGTAAATCTTTATGCTTTTTAATCTCATCAATAAGCTCAGGTCTTGCTATGATATTCAAAGGCTATTCTATAGGGTATCCAAATTCTGTCTTTTATTTTTTCCATGGTTGAAATTAAGTTCTCAACCGTTTCCTCGGAATATCTATATAAATCAAGCAATACATTTGTGTCAAATATAAAAATGCCTTCCGCCCATAACTTTGTAAACTCCGCTTCGGTGGGGGTGTAAAATCCTGGAAATATTTTTCTCATAAATATGATTAGGTAATAGGTAAGTATTTTTGTAACCAATCGGCTGCATTAGCATGTCGCCACGCTGCTACTCCGCTACTTTTCATCACAAAAATTCTATCTTCTGGATTCAAATATTGGATTAAATGGTCTCTCACATCTGTAGTACTTTGATTTGTTACTACAGCGTAGGTCGAGTCCGTAATTTTAGCCCAAATACTGTACGTCTTTATAGCGTCCAAGAAGTTTTCATATAGCCTACTTGGATTACGGTCAATGGATATGATGTAGCATTTCTTCATTGTGATGTGTGGTTGTAGTTTTTTAGCTAAAAACGATTATCATTCCTTTCATCATTCAAAAGGAAAACATAATGCAAAGGTAAGATAAAAAAATGGAATGTGGCAAAAAAATATATGCTCAAGAATCAATTACACAAAACATTTTATTGCTCCAAAGGATTGTACATAAACGTGAGCATCAACGCTATAGCTACGCACAAAAATGCGATTGCCCATTTCAAAAAGAACGGATATATGTCCTGCACATCTTT
>JAYUZN010000086.1:0-3709 GCA_043751755.1 Bacteroidota bacterium
AAATTTTCTGCCTTGCGCCAAATCTTTGCTTGTGCAAATTTTTAGCTTCGTGCCAATTTTTAGCCTTGCGCCAAATTTTGCTTCGTGCAAAACGGCTACTTTCCAAAGAACTTTACCCTAAAATCAGTCGTTAGTAGTTTTTCATAAAACATCAATTTTCAAGCCATACTTTTTCTACAAAATTTGGGGAAAAAGGGTTTTATCGTAATGAAATGGAGATAAAAGCTTTTTTCCCCAAATTTTGACTAAACTACCTGCTTGATAACCAATACTTTATGAGTATCCGCTAACGACAAGTGCTAATGCAGGTGGGCGGCGCATTGGCTTTGAGCTTCGATTCGCCCACTTGTCATTAGCACCTTTGTTATGCACCTTTATTTATTTATATGGCTTACTGTGAATCCATCTCTGGCGGGGTTTGACCACCTCCATGAATCCAAACATCTTTAACTGTTATTGTTTTTTTGGAAATGCGAAAAGACGTATAATAGCGATAATATTCTCCATCAAATTTGCCCTTAAAGTAATAAATATAGTCGCCATGAGGGTTTAAGGAAGTAGTTCCTAAATACTTTGAAATTTGTGTGTATGTCATGCCTTTGAAACATTTGTTGGCATGTTCCACAAATTGCGTTTCAAAAGGGGATGTCATAATATTGGATTCTCCTCTATCCATATCACTATCTAATAACACGAGGAAGCAACCTTGTTCGTCCATTTTCTGCGTATGTGTACGCAAAAAATGCTTAAAATCCGTGCATTTGTTTACACTCTTTTTCTTTTGTGCAAATAAGAAAAGAGGTAAGATTATAATACATAAAACGAGTAGCTTTTTCATATTGATTTATTGAATAATGAGTTTTTGAGAAGTAGAAGAGTTATTTGACTGAATGTTAAGTAGATACATACCTTGTGGAATATTAAGTTCGTCTAAATTAAGTTGTTCTAAATGGTTCCCCTCGCTTACCCTTCCTAAGTTCTTAGCAAATATTTCTTGCCCATGAGCATTAAATAAGGTAAGCAAAACATTCTCTTCTCGCAAATGATGGAAAGAGATATTTAGCGTATTTTCTACGGGATTAGGATATACCTTTATTTGTTGAGTTGGCGTAGTATTCAATTCTATAGCATTTACGATGCAAGCCAAGGGAGACATGGCTGGCACGCAGCCGATAGCATTTAACCAATTATTGTGTACAATAACATCAAGTCCTGCTAAGGAATCTGAAGGGTGTAAATGACGGTGCAACCTCCCTAATCCTAAAATCGGATGCATTATTTTTGTTGTATCCCAACAATGGTCAATAGAATGCGCATGACCTAATTCATGAACCAAACAACTCACAAAATCTTGCTCATTAGCCAGAATAATACTTGTGGTGTCAAAATGCCAAAGCCAACCATCTCGCATAGCAATATCTATTTCGGTGGTATAGGTAGCCAAAGGGTCTATTGCAGTATTACATGTTTGTTTTCTACTTATTGTAAGTGTTATAGCATAATAATTAGCACCTGAAAACAGAGGGTCTGCATAAGGAGCTAAATAAACTGTGTTTATATTATCTACAATAGAAGTTGGGTTGGATATAGTACCATTGATAGTAAAATTTACATGTGTTTTGCATACCCATTCCGCAAAAGCTAAATCTACAGCAGGTTTTACGGTAGGAGTATATAAAATATCATGAATTTTAAAAGTATATCCTCCTGCCCCATTTTGATTTTGCAAATCTACCCTTCGGTAATTTTGATTGGGCTTATAGTCATTTACTAAAGCGTAATCAATCTTTAATTGCACTAAGCTCGTATCAGTTAACAGCGAGGGTGCGGCTTTTTGAACAATAATCGCACCTGTTCCAGCTACTTGAGCATTAGCATTAGTACTTGGTACATACACTTGTATCAAATTATCTGACCAAATGAGATTGTTATAGGCAGAATCTGGGGTAGCAATATAATTAGAATTTTGCACATCAATAAACCAAACCTTCCCTCTTGTATTACCAAAGTTCCCCCCTGTTATAGTAAGAATAGATTGCGTACCTCCTGTGATGACTTGAGGATAAAAAGTAGCAATATAAGGATTAGGTAAGGAATCTGGGCAAGGAACGATATCGTTAAATGAAGTAGCTGTAATCGGAAAATAATCTTCTATTTGAATCGGAAAAACATTGGTATAGTGATTGTTATAACCCGTCATCAAAGATACATCAAAAAACTGCCCTACAGGTTTTGTGCAGTCCTGCACATCTAAGGTAACAGTAAACAGATGGGTAGAAGTAGTAGGCAGCTCAAAAGTGCCAGGCGAAACGGTATCCCTCAACTGAATAAAAAACCGCCAATCACTAGTAGCCTCGTCGTCAAAAACAAGGTAACTATTGGGATAAAAGGCAGGTATAGGAGAACTTGCTTGAATATGATTGCTCATGACTACATTTGTCCCAAAAGCCGCAGGATTATAGCGAACAGTCGCACTTAAGGTGTTTATGTATGTATTAGGGGCAGAGGCAAAGCCATAAATATCAAAAGTGTATTTTTGTTGAGCATTATCATAAACAGGATTCTCTAATGTATAAGTTATACCAACGGCTGTACTGCTTGTATTCGTAACAGAGTAGAGCGAATCATTGGCTTTTACAGAAGAATATTTTACAAAGGAATTATTATTTCCATTGTAATATTCACTTCTGCCCTGCATACTTGGCTCGTCGAAGATAGCTCCGCCAGGCAATATTACCGCAGAAATATCTATCTCCAAATGACACAAAAACTCGCTTTGTGTACTAAGTTGATACAAAGCGGCAGGGTTTCCATTTGCCGCATCAATCATAATACGCAACTTATCCGAAGCCGAATCTGCAACCGTCAAAGTATAAGCATTATTCAAAATCATTGTGCCTTTGCTTGCCGTAATTTTTTGATTTGCCACCAAATTTGTCCCCAACGAAATCGCAGAGTAATCTATAAAAAGCGTCAAATCTGCCAAACTTATCCCCGAAAGTTCACTTCTTGCATAGACATCAAAGGCTAAAATCTGCCCATTTGCGCCTGTATAAGCCACATTATCAAAAGAGTATTCTATGGCAAAACTGGTATTTATATCATCAGGTACAAATACACCTCCAGAAAGGGCTAAGTATTTGGCTTCAAACATATTAGCCGCAATATTTTTTCGATAATGCGTTTCCTTTTCAATAGCAGGGTAAATCTCTCGTTTGATATCTTGGTAAGTTCCATATTCATCTGTAGCCGCTGCATTTACCCCATCATCATGAAAATAAATGTGTTCATAATAAGGAATCACGATTTTTTCTTCGTTGAGGTCCCGAAGCACACAAAAAAATATGCCTTCTGTACCTTCCGAAAATACGGTGTTATGGGACAAAGTAATGACCTCTTCGCCTACAGTTCCGCCTGGGGTAATGATTTCAAAAACATCTCCCAAAACATTTCCTTTAAACACTTTGGAGAGTTTTATAGTATTTTTTGTCCAAATCAAGCGTTTTTTACTGTCCCAAAAACACGATTTTGAAACAACTTTGCCTTCAATCACAAAGTCACTTGCCCTCGCTCTTTCGGCAAGGGAGTGTTTTTTTGCGACTTCTTGAGCAAAAATAGGTAACATACCCAAAAACATTAACATCAAAAATAAGAGATTCTTTTTCATACGATAATTTGTAAGTTAAATTGTGAAAAATATTAAAAAAAG
>JAYUZN010000087.1:0-7081 GCA_043751755.1 Bacteroidota bacterium
TGAATTTGTGTAAGTAAAGCACGTTTTTGCTCCTCAAAATAGGTTTTATCCCAATGCAAGTCTATGCCTGTTTCCCCAATTCCTGTGTATTTAAGAGAAGTTTGTTTCCCATTTTTGGAATCTTCAAGAAGTGGAAGCATTTTTTCCAACATATTTTCAAAGCTTTTATTCACTGAACAAGGGTGTAAACCCATCATTGGGAACAAAAAGTCGGGATATTCTCCACAAATATGTAGCATAGAATCAACAGTATTGTAGTCTATATTAGGCAAATAAATGGCTTCTACTACCTTTTTCGCCCGCATTATCATCTCATTCTTATCTTCGGAGAACTGCTGTGCATAGAGATGTGCGTGTGTGTCAATAAATTTCATAAAAAAACAGGTTATGATGTAATACTTTTGACTATTTCGTTATTTTTTTTGAAAATAAATTACTACTTTACGGATTTTATTTCAAGATAAATTGTATAGAGAATTGTTTAGGCATTGCATTTGCTATATATCTCATATAAACAAGTTCTTTCACATAGTATGTAAGTTTTTGGGAATAAAAGTAAAAAAATAACGAATCTATGAAATATTTTTTTCGTATATATTACTTCAAGACCAAAATTTATTCTCAATCTCAATCTTATTCTCAATCTCAAACACAATTTTTATTCTTGTTCCCAACAACGCACAAAATAACAGCTATTTTAGGAATATTGCTTACTTTATTTGAAATTAGTTTTCCCACGATAGCGCATTTTGTACAACACTAACCAACTTATTTATTTTATTTGATTAATTACTACATTTTTATGAAATCAACAATCTTAACCTCAATCGCGTTTTTTACAGCACTTCTTTGTGCAAGTAGCTCTTTTGCACAGTCTTTACAGTATCAAATAGGTACTTTTGAAGATATGACCAAAAATGCGGAAAAAACACGTCAGCCATTCATTATTCTCTTTGAAACCAAAGATTGCCGAGAATGTGAGCAATTGAAAAACACGACTTTGCAAAACGAAGGATTAACGCGCTTTTTGGGCGAAAATTTTACGGTGTACAAAGTAGATGCTTTTTCGGCAGAAGGTACAGGCACTGCGCAAATGTTTGATGATATCACAGATTATCCGACAGTGATGATTTTTGGAATATCGGGCATTCGTTCTAGAATTGTGTCTAATATCTACGAAGTATCGTCTTTTGAAAAACAAGCAAGATTTGCCTTAAATGACATGTCTCAACCTGCAAGACCTGCGAATGTTAGCCCAGATTTGTTTCACGCTAACCTTACTGCCGAAGAATATGCGATTGTGCAAAGACAGAGAAATGGCAAAGCAGAAAGCAAAAAGCTCAATGAAGCCGAAATGTCGGAGGAAAAATGGGCAGCAGAAACCCTCCGCCTTTCGGAAGAGGAGCAAGAATTTGACAAAAACGAGGCAGATGCCATCGCAGTGTCTCAGTTAGGAGATGTGCCAGGACTTCAAAAAAACTCTGTAAAAGAGAGAAAACCCAAAGGCTATGCGGTTAAAATAGGGCAATTTACGACCCTTGAAGGACTTAAAGCGGAGGCTGCTTCGTATGAGAAAAAATGGAAAAATCAAGTATGGGTATATACGCAGGAACGTCAAGGTACAAAACAGTATTGCCTCGCACTTGGCTTGTACGAAGATAAAGAATCCGCCCTGTATATTCGCAGATTGCTTTACCAAAACTTTTCTTTGTCAGGTGCAGTGATTTTGTTAGATGAAATTCGGTATTAAGATTTGTTTCACGCAGATTTTCACAGATTTTCACAGATTTAACCGCAGATTTTCGCAGATTGTACAGTGAGGGTAGCCGAACTGTTATCTGCGAAAATCTGCGTCTTCATTTGCTGGAATCTGCGTGAAATACCTGAAATTTAACCCAATTCTACCTTCGTACTATGCAATTTTGCCAAGCGCAAAGTCTGATAGTCCAACCCCAGCTCACGATAGGCATCTTTGAAAGTAACTTGTTCCTGTGCGAAAAAAGCAGCTACTTTGTCCAAAATAGGGGCGGCTACATTTTCTGCTATCCAAGGTTTTAGGTCAATTTCGCCCGTTCGGTGCAAATCGCTAAGATAATTCAAGGCAGTATCTCTTTGAACTTGACGCATCTCGGCAATCTTTTCAATCGCTAAACCTGCCAAAAATAAATCTTTAACTGTTTGATACGCAGGGCTTTTAACCCTTTTGTGCAAATCCTCTTGCAACTGACGGATACTTTCCGCCTTTGCGTCTGTAATCGCTTTGACCAATAAATTCCCATAAGTTGGGAGGTATGCCTCATTCATAATGCCCATCGCTTTGAGGCTTGCAACATCTTTTGGCTTGTCGTCAATGAGGTTTTGCAAAGACCAATCCGTAAAAATGCTAAAAGTAGGTTTGCCCTCACTTTCCGCAATGTCTTTCCGAATCTTTTTGAGCGACTCGCCCAAGACCCGATTTTCCGCATTTATCTGAAACTCCTTTTTGCTCACCAGCAATTCCTCCTCCGAGTGCATGACCAAATACGCCTTTGAGGTAAGCCCCAAAGAGCCATATTGCAAGTTCGCAATGTTCAGATAATAGTTTTTGAGCAGCCAAGTAATGATGTTTTTGAGATGATAGTGATTCACATTTGCCATCGTTCCAAAGGTTTCGAGCTGCTCATGCTCGGTTTTTTTGAGTCCAAAGCGAGTGTCGCCTCGCACAATTTGCGCCAGATAGTTCATGCCATACATCTGCTTGGTATGAATAATGGTTTTGAAGATAGCCACCGCTTCTTCTTTGATGTTTTGCATAGATTCGTTGTTCGTTTCCATTTGAAAATTGAGAATTGAGAATTGAGAATTGAGAATTAAAAAAACAGTTAGCAAAATAATGCTCACTGTTCGCTGCTAACTGCTAACTGCAATGCAAAGGTGCGGCGGCTTTTGAAATTCTATATGGAAACTTTTGGGGTAAAAGTAACAGAAAATAGGGAAATGAGACTTGTCAATTCGCTGAAAATAAGGGATTTAACTACCCATAAATGGTAACAAAATCTGCGTAAATCTGCGGTTAAATCTGCGTAAATCTGCGAGAAATAACCGCTAATTTTCGATATTTCATATACACCCCTTTCGCCAAATGATAGGAAATAAACAGTCCATAATACCCATCAAATATCCCGAATTGTAAAAAATAGGTTTTGAAAAAAGTAAGAATAGGGGAAAAATACAGTTTAATAATAGTCGCCTTTTTGCTGTTTTTCAGCATTTCCTGTGCAGCCAAATCTGTATATTTTTGCAGTTTTTGGGGCAATTGTTCTTTTTTTGTATAGGTAAAATGCTGCAAATCTCCTTCCAACAAGGTGATAGGCACTTGAATAGACAAGGTTTCATGTACAAAATCGCCCTGCCAAGTACTTGTATTTTTGGGAAAAAGTCGCACTTTTATATCAGGATACCAACCACAAAAACGAATCCATTTTCCACAAAAGAAGTTTTTTCTCCGAAAAGAATAAGCTCCTGTTAGGTCATTTTTTAGGAATAAAATGGCGTTTCTCATTTCCTCCGAAAGCCGCTCATCAGCATCAATAGACAAAATATAGGGGGTTGAAGCTATCGCATTTGCAGCGTTTTTGGTTTGTGCATAGCCATTCCATTCCATTTGAATCACTTTTGCGCCCGCCTTTTCTGCGATTTTGGGCGTATCATCTGTGCTAAATGAGTCTATGACAAGGATTTCGTCTGCCACGCCCATCAGGGATTGCACACAGGCGGAAATGTTGTGTGCTTCGTTATAAGTGATGATGACAGCAGTTATAGGCATTTTATCTGTAAAAGGTAAATTTTCCTACAAAAGTATTTATTTTGCCCCAAAAAACCTATTTTGCGTAAGCCCTCACTCCATTTGCCTGTCCCTCATCTCACAGAATCTGCGCAAAATATATTTGCATAATACAAGTTAAATCTCTTTCTTGCAGCCCTATTTTAGCTTTCTTTATGAACATAGCACTATATATTATAACGCCCTTAATAGGGCTACTACTGGTAACCTATTTTTTGTTGCGCCGTTTTGTCCTGAACAAATTGCCCAATAATTATCCTACGCCCGAAAATATTGCGGCTACGCAAGGCAAAAAAGTGGTTGTATGTGCGGGAGATAGCAATACACAAGGAAATATGGGCGAAAATTGGGTAGTTCGGGTAGAAAAAAATTTCCCTCAATATGCCTTCCTCAATGCAGGGATAAATGGGGATTTGACCTATACTTTGATGGCAAGGTGGGAAGACGTGATTGCGGCAAAACCAGACTTTGTAACGATTCTCATTGGCACAAATGACGTGAATGCCACCATGGGGGCGAAAAAAGAAAAACGCTATCGCCAAATGAAAAAAGTCTTTACGATGCCTACTTACAAGGATTTTAGAGAAAACCTGATTGCCATGATAGAAGCCTTGAAGGAGCAGACTTCTGCGCATATTGCTATCATGTCGCTGCCCTTGATAGGGGAAGATTTGGCACATGCGGTCAATCTCAAAGCCGACAAATATAGTGAGGCTATCAAAGGCATTGCGGATTTGCACAAAATAGACTACCTACCTTTGCGCGAAAAACAAAAAGCCTATCTCGAAAAACAGCCGTCTAAACCCAAATATACCTTTGAAGACACCGATAAATTGATATATTATGCGGTGGTGTTGCGCTATTTGCTGTTTCAATCTTTTGACAAAATCGCACGCATAATGGGATTTCAATTGCTCACAGATAACCTGCATCAAAATGGGACTTCTGCGCAAATGATAGCAGACTTGGTGCAGGAGTTTATTCAGAAATATGAGGAGAAGCCACCTTTCACGCTTCCTTTCACGCCTCCTTTCACGCAGATTTCCACAGATTAAACCGCAGATTTCACGCAGATGAAGAAAAATCTGCGAAAATCTGCGTCCCCATCTGCGCAAATCTGCGTGAAATAACGAAAATTCCTTCCTATCTTTGTTCTTTCAATTCAAATAATGCGTTACATACTTCTTTCCATTTTCCTTTTTCTGTTGTCGGGCAGTTTTGCGCAGACAAAATACTGGTTTTTTTTTACCGATAAAAATACAGAAAACAGCCGCCCTGCCTTGTCGCCAGATGCCATAGAAAGCCGTTTGCGGCAGCAAATTTTCCTTGACCCCAAAGATTTTCCAGTAAATGTGGCTTATTTGGCACAAATACGAGAAAAAGGCATTTCCATTGTCCATACTTCGCGCTGGCTCAATGCCGCTTCTGCCTATCTTACGCCTACACAAGTGGCAGATATTCAGGCACTTCCCTTCATTCAAAGCCTCCAAAAAGTCCGTTCTCTTACGCCTACACAGCAGGAAAATTTTTCCGAAATAGACAGCATAAACGTAGATTCTTATCGTTGGCAATTGGAAATGATAGGCACTGCGCAACTGCATGATAGGGGCTACACAGGCAGGGGCGTGAAAATAGCCGTAATGGATGACGGTTTTCGCCGTTTGGATACCTTGTCGAGCTTGCGACATTTGTTTACAGAAAATACCCTTCTGGCTTCTCACGATTTTGTAGATAATGACAATTTTGTGTTTACTTACGATTCTGCCAATTCTTGCCGTCATGGGACTTGGGTGATGAGTATTTTGGCAGGAAAAATAACCGATACGTTGGAAGGCTCTGCGCCAGATGCGACCTATATTTTGTCCCGTACCGAAAAAGATGCTACTGAAACGCCGCAAGAGGAGGATAATTGGGTGGCTGCAGCGGAATGGGCGGATAGTTTGGGGGCGCAGGTTTTTTCTACGTCTTTGGGCTACACTACTTATAACAATCCGCAGGATAGCTATAAGCCTTCGGATATGGACGGGAATACGGCTATCATCACAAAGGCGGCAGATATTGCGGCTTCGCGGGGCATTATTGTTGTCAATAGTGCGGGTAATGAGGGAAATACCGTTTCTTGGCGAATAATGGGCGCGCCCGCAGATGGGGATTCGGTGATTGCGGTAGGGGCTGTGGACAAAAATAAAGTGCGGGCAAGTTTTAGCAGTATGGGACCGAGTGCGGACGGGCGGATAAAACCTGATGTAATGGCCATCGGAAATGGCACAAGGCTTCAAAATCAGAATGGGAGTGTAGGAGGCGGAAGTGGCACTTCTTTTTCGGGCCCTGTAATTGGGGGCAGTATGGCTTGTTTGCGCCAAATGCACCCTAACGCCCCAGCCAATGAGCTGCGTTTAGCTTTGTTAAAGTCTTGTGATAGGTATGCTACGCCCGATTCTTTGTACGGATATGGCATTCCTAATTTGCAAGTTGCTGCGTATTTGGTCAATTCGAGTTTTGCAGGAATAAATATAATTCCCAACCCTTCGGACGGCAATTTTTTGTGGATAATGGAAACACAGCTGCTGATTCCCAACCTACAATGGGAAATCTTTGATGCGACAGGGCGTAGCTTGCACACCGAAACGCTGAATGTACGTAATCCGATTGTTTCGCAAAATGTTTCGCTGTCTTTGGCAAGTGGGGTGTATTATTTGCGGGTCTTAGATATAGATAAAAAACAAGTGCTGAATGTGGCGAGTTTTGTAGTGAAATAGCCGTCGTTGTCAGCGGGGACACTGACAACTGCGGCTATTTGTAGGGGGACGCACCATTCAAAGGTGCGCCCCCCTATAAAGATATTTAGGCAATACACAGAAAAAAAAGTAATTTTGCACGACAAATGTAAATTATGACAAATCGCACAGACTTAGCCTCTCTTATTGCAGAAAAAGGCAAAAACGTTCAACTCCTTACCCATGAGTTAGAAAAAGTAATAGTTGGACAACACAAAATGGTCAATCGCCTATTGATTGGCTTGTTTACCAATGGTCATATTTTGTTGGAAGGGGTGCCGGGTTTAGCCAAAACGCTTACTGTCAGCACCTTAGCCAAAGCCTTGCAGTTAGATTTCAAAAGAATCCAATTTACGCCCGATTTGTTGCCTGCCGATTTGATAGGAACGCTCATTTACAATCAGCAACAAGCCCGTTTTGAGGTAAAAAAAGGACCTATTTTTGCCAATATTGTGCTGGCAGACGAAATAAACCGCTCTCC
>JAYUZN010000088.1:0-2150 GCA_043751755.1 Bacteroidota bacterium
GAAGGCGGTTTGATAGGAGAACGCAGAGAAAATGTGCTGAATAACAGCGATAAACTGCCTTTAAACGTAGATTTATTTAGAGAAGATGCCGTTATTTTGAAAGATTTGAAATCTCGGTCTGTAACCCTCAAAACGGATAAACATACAAAAAGTGTAACCTTATCTTACGAAAACTTCCCCTATTTGGGCGTATGGACACAGGTAAATGCTCCTTTTGTGTGCATTGAACCCTGGAAAGGTTTGGCAGATAAAACCACCGCAACAGGGGATATACGGGAAAAAGAAGGGATTTTGTCTTTGGAGCCGGGCAAAAAATTTGAATGTGAGTATTTTATTTCTGTAGAATAGCTTTTTTTCACGCAGATTTTCGCAGATTAGGGACGCAGATTTCACGCAGATTAAAAACAATTTGCGAAAATCCGCGCTTAAATTTGCGAGTTCAGCCGTTGTCAGTGTCCCCACTGACAACGGACGGCTGCGAAAACTCCCCCTACAACACAACACATTTCCCCTTTTTTATCTCCTCTTCCACCTTTTTATATTTCACGCCTTTCACAATCGTCCCATCTTTATATTTCACACTTACCTTGTCATTGCGACCAAAAGCAGGTTTACTTACACGCTCTTTCGCTTTTTCCTCCCAAAAAGAAAGGTACAAATGGTCTTTATTTCTCGCCAAAACATCTTTAAGATAATCCAAACTTTGGGAGGGATAAGTAAAAGACTTTTCCTCTTGCGTAACAAAGCTCATTCTTTGCTCAATAGAACGGGCTTGTTTGATAATTTTCCCATATTTTCCCATTTCAAGCTCTTTGGAAACCTCCTCCCAATTTCCCGCCATCTGCTCGTCCGCCAAATCTTTTTCATACACCTCTTGCAACAAAGGCAACAATTCCTTCCCCCCAAAATCGCCAATATCCCCTGCCATACATGCCAAAAGCGTTCTATCTAACAGCAATTCATTGTCAGAATGGTCTATAAGATAGCGAAGTGAGCGACTAAACCATTCTACAGCTTCCGCTTTTTTGTCAGGATTGTGCTGTACCGTATAGGCAATCGCTTGAGAAACATTTGCTTTGTTAAAGGCATATATTTCTTCTTTTTGCATAAATTCAGAAAATATATCCCAACGATTTGCCCCAAGTTTGGCTAACATCGGCGCAAATAGCACTTCAGAATCCCCGTATGCCCAATATTTTATAAACGCATCTCCTTGTTCTAATAGCCACAAAATATCTTCAAGGGCTTCTGCTGCATCTAACTCCTCCAACAACAAAAGGGCAATCGTCAAATGATGAACAGAACCTTGAATGGGTTGATTACAGTAAAAAGTAAACCGACATACCGCATCTCGCAGCATCAGCCGCAAATCTGCGATAAGGCTCTCCTTAGGCAATGTCAATATTTCGCCTAATATTTTTCTTACAGAACGTAAATCATGCTCAAACAATGCCTGAACTTCCGCATGTTGAAAAACAGGTGCTTCCTCGGTTTGTATATCATCTGCCATAAAACGCCCATCTTGCATCACATTTTTCTCCTGCAACCTATCAAATCTCTTGCTATTCATATCAAAGGTCAGAGAAAACAATAGCGTTGTAAAGGCTTCTGCCACCTTTTCCGTTATGCCAACAGTGTGCATTTTCTCAAACACCAACAATACCTTAGTTTGATTGCGCTTCAAGGTATAATACAGGGCTTGCAATCTGTAGAATGACTCCATTTCTGCTACATGAAAACGATTGCGGTTCGGAGCAAGCTGCTTGATAGAATCAGGTTCCCCTGAAAAATACTTGTCCACAATGTCTGTTTCAACCGTTTTGCGCATGTCTCGATTGCATTTCTGCAAGATGCCAAATAGGTAGGTAGGGTGTTGCTCAAGGGTTATATCAAGCCACTCGTCTGACTTTTTTTCATCTCCTTTTTGCAAATATGCTACAGCCAAAAAGTTTTTGAAGGCAGGAATCGCTGGAAATCTTTTCACCGCCGCCTGTATTTTGGGGATAATATTCGCTTGATTGCGCAGCACTGCTTCTCGCAACTCATTATATAACACTCCCGATTGAGGGTCGTCTGTTGCTTTGTCATTTGAATCAGAATCATCATCAAACGTAACCTCTACGCCGTCTATATAGAGGTATTCATTTTCT
>JAYUZN010000089.1:0-1944 GCA_043751755.1 Bacteroidota bacterium
AGTCAATAAAAATTAAATATTTTGGGCTGAAATCGCGGTTTTGAACGATAAAAACAGGATTTTAGACGCAAATATAAATATTGCTGCAAAGATAACGATTTTTGCTATTTTCATTTTATAATAAAATATTACCTTTGTGTTTTAATTTAAGTTTTCGTTTAGACTTTTATTTCAACAATTATATTTTTAAAAAAATACATTCTTTTACATCATATATATTAATAGTAGAATAATATGCCCGAAATTATCAAATTAGAGCAAATCGCATCGCAGGTACGCCGCGACATCGTGCGCATGGTCAATCGTTGCGCGTCAGGACACCCAGGCGGCTCGTTGGGTTGCGCCGATTTTTTGGTAGCCTTGTATTTTGAGGTTATGGAACACAATCCCGCTTTCAAAATGAAGGGCTTAAACGAAGATATTTTTTACCTTTCAAACGGGCATATTTCGCCTGTTTGGTATAGCGTTTTGGCACGTTCGGGCTATTTTCCTGTGGCAGAAATGGCGACTTTTCGCAAATTAAATACGCGCCTTCAAGGACACCCTACCACAAAGGAACACCTCCCTGGCGTGCGAGTTGCTACAGGCTCTTTGGGGCAGGGAATTTCGGTAGCAGTAGGCATGGCACTTGCCAAAAAACGGGACAATGACCCACAAGCGGTGTTTTGCCTCTGTGGAGATGGCGAAATGAATGAGGGACAGGTGTGGGAAGCTGCGATGTTTGCGGCGCATTATAAATTAGACAATTTTATCGGTTTTATAGACAGAAATGGCTTGCAAATAGACGGCACTACAGAAGACGTGCTTTCTTTGGGAGATGTAGGGGCAAAATGGAGGGCTTTTGGCTGGGAAGTATTGGAAATGAATGGAAATAACATGGCAGAAATCCTTGCTACGATTGAAGTTGCTAAGGGTTTTGCAGGGAAAGGCAAGCCTGTGATGATTGTGATGAAAACGATTATGGGCAAAGGGGTAGATTTTATGGAAGATAAGCATCATTGGCATGGGACTTTCCCCAATGATGCGCAGCTCGCAACGGCTTTGGGGCAATTGGAGGAGACTTTGGGGGATTATTAGGTTCCGTTCGCGCAGATTTTCGCAGATAAGAGCAGATTTCGCAGATGTATTTTTTATCTGCGAAATCTGCTTAAATCTGCGTCTCCTATCTGCGGAAATCTGCGTGAAATACAACCTTAGTCCACCCACAATTCCCTCCAATAAATCCCTTTTTCTGTCTCCACCTTCAAAAAATAAAGCCCATGCGGCAGATGATTTACCGCTATTTTCTGCTTATTTTCGGTAGAAAGAATGACATTTTTGCCATTTATTTCATACAAAAAAATGCTTTTAACAGACTCTTTTGTAGCGATTGCAAAAAAAGTTTGGGCAGGATTGGGATAAATATGTATGCCACTTTCTGGGCTAACATTCTCTATATCGGTAGTTTTGTTAAATCCCAGCTCATCAATCCACATACGTGTGCCAAAATGCGCCTGACTTGTGCTGTCTATTGCCACAAAATTGTGGAAAGATAGGCTATAATTTGCCACAGCATTTGCTGAGACATACACAAACGGGATATTTACCGCAGCATAAGTCGCTTGTTCTCCCAATTTTTGGGTAGCTTCGCCTACCACATTTCCTGCATCATCATATAACACACAGGAAACAGCCCCTGAATCATTGCCGATAGACAAGTATTTGTAGTAAAAAGCCAAGTTTTCGGGGCGACTTTGCAAAGGAATAAATTCCAAACTTCCCCAAGCCGAAAATACCGAATCTGTATCTACAGCTGCAGCTCCTGTGGTCATTTTGTTGGCGGTAACATTGTAGCTATTCGCCAATAACAGGGCATAATTTCCGCTATATGCGTCTGTTGTAGGGGCATAATAATAGCCGTTGTCATAGACAATCGAGTCGCTGTGTGTGCCTGTAGAGTCAATG
>JAYUZN010000090.1:0-2624 GCA_043751755.1 Bacteroidota bacterium
CCCGAAAATCTGCGTCTCTAATCTGCGAGCATCTGCGAGAACCTACTGCCCCACCACCACCTTACTCATACTCGTCCAATACCTATACTCATTCGTATAATACAAATACGCGCAAGACGCAGGCGCCTCATAACTCCCTGCTATATCCGCTTTGAGGTCGAAATTCACCACACGCACTTCCTTACATTTTGGGCTTATGCTCAAAATAGTAGCTTATTCACAGAAGTAACTGTAAATATCAGCGAACTGAATGCGCAACAATCCCTTCGCTATCAGAAATTAGCGACAAATTCGCTGTACATGAATTTCCATTTTGTACAAGTAAATGCCTTGTCTCAAGTGGAAAACGACGGACATGTTTATGTAAACCTTTCATTCTTAGCATGTGCGGAGATGGATTTTCAGATTGTTCGAGCTGATTATGCTGATGACACCCACTATGATTGGTATGGTCGAATTGAGGATACTGCTAATACTTGCGCAATGTCATCTCTAACAATATTGGGCTTAGGCAGCGAGTATGCAGGGCATTTAAGTGCAAATGAGCGTAGCTTTGAGTTGTTTGACTTAACAGGAGGGATTAGACTCATTTGCGAAACGGATTTGTCTTCTATGAATGAAATAAGCAGATGTGGTGCAATTAGCCAAGAACTACCTGAAGCCCCAGAACCTCCTGCACAAACATATGGAGCATGTGAGAAAATCATTTTACGGGTATTGGTTTTACATACTGCTGCTGCTGATGCAGCTATGCCCAATACAAACTCTATCGCAAGTACCGCCATTAGTCAGATAAATAGTGCTTTTGCAAATAGTGCAATTAATGGGGTTGGTACACAAGTAGTTTTAGCAGGGGTAGAACCTTTAACTTTTACGGAAACTTTGGATGCTGAAGATGATATTGATTTACTTGTTGCTAATCAAAATGCCCAATCTTTGCGCTCTGCCTATAATGCAGATGTCGTTATTTTACTCACAGATGGGAATTATAGCGGAATTTTAGGCATAGCCGCTAATTTTGGAACTGATTTTAACCGTTCATATGCAATCGTCCAAGCGAATGTTGCTACTACTAATTTCCTTGTTTTTGCCCATGAATTTGGGCATTTATTAGGCGCAAGACACCAACATTTAGCAGATCCTACGGGAGTTTATCAACATGCACACAGTTTTCTTGCGAAATGGAAAATCCGTAATACGATTATGAGGTCAGTAGTATCGAACAACACAATCCTACACTACTCAAATCCTAATGTATCTTTTATGAATCACCCAACAGGTACCTCTACGAGAAATAATGCCCGAAAAATTAGAGAAATGGCACCTTCTGTTGCCGCTTTTTTTGTAGAGGCTTCAGGTCTTACAGTGGGTAGCATATCTTTTGACGATGCTAATGTAGATGAATGCGAAGGAGGAAATTTGAAAGTAGCAGCTATTGGAGATTGCGGGTTAGCTCCTTACACTTATGTTTGGTATTATAGCAGCAATGCCATAAACTGGAACTATGGCGGAAATGGACAAAATGCAACTGTCCCAGTATATGCAGCACTTGCCAATGGTGGCACGAAAACAACCTTTATTAAAGTCATTGTTTCAGATTTGGCGGGGAATACTGTTACACAAACAACTACCTATACAACTTATTGTGAGCCTAACCCTTGCCCAGGATGCCCGCAAAGAACAAAGAAGCCAGAAAATAAGGTGACTATTTCGCCGAATCCGAGCGATAGAGATATTCGTATTGATATCCATTTGCTTGAAAATGAGTTTATTCATGCAGAAATTTTAGATGTGCAAGGACGAAAAATAAAAGACTTGTGCAATGAACAACTTTTTCAAGGAATAAATAGTTTTGTCATAGTTGGAAATGAAAACTTGGCATCAGGGATTTATACCTTAAAAGTACAAGGAATTACCTACCATCAAACCCAAAAATTTGTGATGGTAAAATAAATTTTTGTTGTTTTATCAGTCCGTATTTAACGCATTACTTGATTTATTATCAATAAATTAAGTAATGTGTTAATCAAATCACACATTAATTTTTAATTATGAAATATTCAACATTCATATATAGCATTTTAATTACAATATTATTTACTTCATGCCATAAAGATGCGGATGATGTTAAACCTATTAGCTATTTTTGCGCCGAATTGAATGGAAAACAATGGCAGGCTCAGATAGGTGTATATATAGATAATGGGGATAAATTTAGTATTGTTGCTCAAACATCTAAGCGGAAAATTTTGCAAGATTGGCTTAATATAGCTTATATACCTATCGCAAAAGGGAGAACGCCCTTGGATTTTCTACTTAAAGATAGCGCAGTTTTTAATGTAGGAGGAACAAATTATAGAACTCTTCAGGAAGATGGAGAATATCCCTGTGATCAATATACTTTGGTTATGAGTGATTCTGTCAATAATCATGTAGAAATTACAGATTTTGACCTTGACAAAAAAACATTTAAAGGAACATTTAGCGGGACATATGTAAGAAGCACCACAAACATATGTGATGCGACTAAACCAGATACCATGAAGTTTAGGAAAGGGAAGTTTAATATACGAATGAAATAAAGAAACGTATAACATTTTGATTTCTGTATATAGTCGCCCATC
>JAYUZN010000091.1:0-7286 GCA_043751755.1 Bacteroidota bacterium
AATCACGCATCCCAAAGTGTTAGAAGCAGTAGATAGATTTGGAGAGATGGAAATTACTACGTATCTTGTGAGATATGACGTGGAAAAGGATTTTACTGCACCAAGAAAAAAAAGGAAGAAAGAAGCTAAGGAATAAGAAAAAATGCTTTGTGAATAGCTGCCCTTCGAGTGGGCGATAGCCCCTCGAAGCGGCTTAACAAACACTTCAACTCATCATGCCATCAAAAAAAAACTGTTTTTTGCTTGCTATCTCCTGCCTATTCCAGTTTTTGGCGGCACAACAAAGTGCAAAACCTGTCAATTATTGGACTTTTAATAGCAGCAATCCCTTGGCGGATTCTATCGAAAACAAAAACCCCTTGAAAGTGGTGGGCGAACCCATTTATGCTAAAGGCATGGTAGGAAATGCGCTGTCTTTGCGTACTGCTACGAGCCTAAGTAGTAGCAAACCGCTCATGACCGCCGCAAGTGGCATGACAAAGGCTTTGACCGTCTCGTTTGTGTATCAAGTAGAAATGCAGCCGCAAAACCTGAGCATCCTCTATTTGATAATGAACAACAGTTTTCAACTCGTCATGTTGCCGCAGGCGATTCGTTGGAACACGTTTCATGCAGATAAAACCAAACATACGTGGGATATTCCTTTGACTGGGACAGGCAGAAACAATCCCAATTTTTTGTTAGACCACCATTTTCATCATTGGGTTTTTACCTTTGATAGCCAAAAAGGGCAAAAACAGTTGTGGATAGACGGCTTGTTGATGGCAGAAGAAAGTGCTGCGAAAGAGTTGAAAACGCCTTTGGTGGCAGAAGGCATTACCTATTTGCAAAGGGCGCAAGAAGAGGGGAAGAATCTGGGAAAATGGGACGAAGTAGCTTTTTATAACTTTGCACTTTCGCCCAATCTCATTCGCAAACAATGGGTAGAAGCGCAGCAAGGGCATGCGTTTAGTTTTGTAGAAACAGGCACTTTTGCCGAAAATCATGCGGCAATTCAAAAGGCAATTCCTGCGCAAACGTATGATATAAAGGAGTTTGCGCAGGGACACCCGAATGTAACGCAGCTTTCCGTCCCACAATTACAAAGCTATCCTGCCCCTCGTTACAAGCCTTTTCATGCCTTGCATCGCAACCTCGTCTGGCAGGGCATCACGTATTATGACAAAAAAGAGCATAGTGAGGAATTGGTAAACATTTATATTGAATTAGCCAAAAATTGGAACTACTACTACCTTGTAACAACGAATGTTTTTTTTCCTCCCCAAAAAGGGCAAATAGAAGCTGCAAATGAAAACCCTTGGTTTCCCTTGCAAATCAATAGCTATTGGGGCTTTGCCAATGCACAATATTACCATCCTACTTGGAAAAAAACGTCTTATATATTGTCCGATAATTTGCCGAAATCCGCCTATCTGACCGACAAAAATGGGCAATACCTCACAGGAAAGCCCGTTTGGAGTCCTGCAAGTGGCTTAGATTCTATCCGAAAAGATGGCATTTTGGCACGTTTGGCGTTTGAGAAAAATGTAGCCCCTTTGCTCAAACGCCCGATAGATATAATTGGCGAAAATGGCGAAGTGTTTGGCACTATTTACAAAGACTCTATTTTGGCACAAGACCCGAAAGTGGTGAAAGACAAGCAATTACATTTCCCCGATTGGGATTGGTTAAGCTATCAAAGCTACCGCCGCTATCAAGCAGATTCTGCCTATCGTGCCGAGCTGATGAGTGCCAAATATTTGCAACATGCGCAATATTTGTACTATCTTGTCAATGGCGAACATGCAGGAAGCACGTTTCAATACAAGTACATTCGCAAAGTGCATACCCCCCTGCGCAATAGCTACTATGCCACGCACAGCTTTTATCCGGTGCCACACAATGCTTGGGCTACGACTTTGGGCTGGCGCAAAGGGTGGAATTACACCATGCAGGCGCGCAATATAGAATTGGCGTTGGGAGACAAATGGTGTTCGCCATATATCGCTACAGGGTTTAGTGGCGATGAAGAAAAAAACATGCGTCCCGGCAGGTGGTTAGGCTTGATGAAAGCCTTAGCAGGGACAGGTGCGGAGTTTTACAATGCTTTTTTTTATACAGGAAGTGATAAATCTGACCCCAAAAACTATATTTGGAACACCGTAATTCCCTCTTATGCACAGGCAATTACTTCGCGTTATACAGATGTTTTTTGGCAGGGAAATGTGTTAGCAGGAGATATGAAAAACCCCGAAGACTATCTAAAAACGCCGACTTATCGCTTTTGGACGGGAAACCCCAATCATTTGGTGGTGGTGAGAAAACATGAAAGCAAGGAGAAATATGTAATAATTGGCACGATTCAGCCGCAGCAACTCAGCCCTGATGCCATGCCCCGTACAGAAGTGGTGAGCATTTCTTTGGCAGGAGAAACCCTGACTTTTGAGATTCGGCAGCAAGGCAGTACGTATATATATGATAAAAGTGAGGGCAAAACCGTTTTTTACCAATTGGACAAATGGCATCAATATGAGCATATTTCTTGGTGGAGCAAAAATATCGCAATGGAGGCGGAGGTCATGGATTCAGTAATGGGCGGGAATGTGCAAATCCTTACAGAGCGTTTGGGCAAGGTAAAAGACGGAGATTTTTCGGCTTTTACGAGTTATATTCAGGCAACTAAAGGCTGCAAAATCGCTTATTTTTTCCAACCTCGCAATATTCCTGAACAGAGTCAATTTTCGCTCAAAGTACGCGCAAGGGTAAAGGAGGGCGGAAGTGCGAGTCTCGCCCTTAATTATGAGGCAAATAGCATGGATTACAAGCAGCCGAAGGTTTATACAGGCAAAAAGGCGCAATCTAACGAAATCCTTGTTTCGGGCAGCGAATGGAAATGGTATAATATAGATAGCAAAACGAAAGCTGCTATCATTTTCAAGGGCTTTTTGCCCGATACGCCTCAAACGCTTTGGCTGTTGCCAAGTTCGGACAAAATCGAAATAGATGAGCTGGTATTAGAAGCGAATCCGTAACTGCCATTTTCTAAATGGCAGTAATGGTTCTACTGCCATTTAGAAAATGGCATCTACGGGAAAATATTTTTCCCAAATGTTATAAAAGAGCTGGCAGCGTTACCCCCTTTCTCCCAAAGATTTTTTTTCACTTTCATATATTTTATGCAAATTTACGGCTTATTTGAAAAACCAGCGTTTTTACTGCAACATATTTCCATCAAAATGAAAAAATTGTACGCTATCTTTTTATTGTCATGCTGCCTCACACAACTCACTTGGGCAAAATACGACTACACTTTGCGTTGGGACAAGCCGAATACGCATCTCTATCTGATAAGCCTCACCACAGAGCCACAAACGGATACTTATACCGATTTTCAGATAGCTACCTGGAGACCCGGTCGCTATATTGACCAAGATTATGCGGCGGCGGTCGCCAATTTTGCTGCCAAAGATGCAAGTGGAACGCCCCTCACCTTTGTGAAAATCAACCAAAATACGTGGCGGGTTTCTCATGCCAAAGGCAAAAATGTGGTCATCAGTTACAGTTATTATGCCAATAATGAGGACGCAGGTTCGAGCTTTTATGCCGATGGACAGGTATATTTTAACCCAATCAACTGCTTTATGTATGTGGCAGGAAAATGGAATGATGCCGTCAATTTGACCCTGCCCGATTTGCCCAGCAGTTGGCAGGCGGCTACGGCACTCACCCCGACCAAAGACCCCCATCTTTATACGGCTGCGTCCTACCACGAGTTTGCAGATTGTCCTTCTGTTTTTGCCAGCAAAATAAAAACTCTCACTTTCACTTCGCAAGGGGCTAAGTTTCGGCTGCATTTTCAAGGAAACTACAAAGGAGATGTTGCCACAGATTCGGTAGCTGTTCAAAGTATGCGCAAAATTGTAGCAGAACAAGGGGCTATTTTTGGCGGTTTTCCCTTCAAAGAGTTCCATTTTATCTATCGTTTGGTGGACGCAGACATTCATCACGCCGTAGAACATGCCAATTCTACTTCGGTCGCATTGCCTGCCAAAGTGGGCGAATCGGCAGAAACGATTAAAGAGATTTTGAATATTTCGAGTCATGAATTTTGGCATGTTTGGAATGTGAAAAGAATCCGCCCTGCCGCCCTTTTGCCGTATGATTATAACACAGAGCAATTCACAGGGCTTCACTGGTTTACCGAAGGCGTAACCGAATATTATTCTACCTTGTTGATGATGCGTTCAGGCACAGTGAGCAAGGACGCAGGCTTGGCTATTTTTGCCAAAAGTATCCAATCATTGGAAAATAACTATGCGTATTCCGTCATTTCGCCCTATTATTCGAGCTTTGATAGCTGGCTTTCGCCTTCTGCTTACGCACAGCCCAACCTTCGCAACTCTTTTTATGTGTCGGGACAAATTTTGGGGCTTTTGATAGATTTACGGATTCGCACGCAATCCAAAGGCGAAAAGTCGCTGGATGACGTGTTTGCTTATATGTTCAAAGAATATGGCAGTTTGAACAAAGGCGTTGCCGAAGATGGCGTTCAAAAGGCTATTGAAGCCGTAACAGGCAATTCTTGGAAAGATTTTTTTGACAGTTATGTATATGGAAACAAGCCCAAAAACTATCAGGAATTGCTGGCAGGTTCGGGTTTGAATATTACGATAACCGAAAATACTGCGAATCCTTGGGAAAAATTAGGCATTTTGCAATCCAAACAAAGTGAAGAAGGCTTGTTTATAACAAAAATACACCCCGCAGGTGATGCGTATATGGCAGGGGTAGGCGTAGGCGATTTGATTACCGAAATGAATGGCGAAAAAGCCTCTAAAGCGGAGGAATTAGGTTTGTTTTCTGCCCTCAAAGCAGGTCAGAGCCTTACCCTCAAATACCTAAATGCGCAAAATAATGCGCATATTGCTACTTTTGCTTATACAGGAAAAGGGATTCCCAAAAGTGTCAAGTTGTATTTTCCTACGGGTTTGAGTGGAATGGAAGCCAAAATAGGGGATAATTGGCTGGCATCAAAGGCGAAATAAAGGTTTTTGGGGTCATTTTGGTCACCCCAGAGGACACAGATTAGGTTTTCTTTTGTAACACGAAAAGAATAACCTTATAATTTACCCCTAAAACTAAGAAAGAAAAAGAGTGGCTTAGATGTCTTCTTTTACTATCAAGACTTACTCAAAACCGCCATATTGTAGCCTTTTGCCATGGCAAAGGGCTGCGATATGGCGGTTTAAATACGGATTTTGCGTAAGTCCAGACTATATAGCTTAGTTCGGCTTTGCTCACTACAAGTCGTGTTTCTTCGTGCCTTAGTGGTGAGAAAAATGGCAAGTTATTTAATTTTTGTTCCTTATATTTCGCGCATATTTTTTTCTATAAATATAACGTTCCTACAGGACTATAAAATCGTCAAAAAAAAAGGTATTTATTTCTCAGTCTCAAGCTAAACAGCTACAAAAAATCCCTTCAAGCGTCCGAGACAACTTGAAGGGACTATACATAAAAGCCTTGCTAACGCTATTCTTTCACAACCCTCACCGTAGCCGATTCGCCATTCGAGAGCTTAATGGTTACAAAGTAAACGCCGTCCGTTTCAGGCATTTCCACTTGTAGCATTTGCGTGTGTGAATAGTTTCCTGTGGAAATCAAAGCCCCAATGAGAGAGATTACTTTCACTTCTGCCGCAGGATAATCGCTTCCTAAGTCAATCGTTACCATTCCCGAAGTAGGGTTAGGATAGGTTTTGATTTGATGACTCAAATGACCTTCCACAATCCCGACCGAAGTAACCGCAATACAACTTGAGGTATCTGTACAATCACTTTGCCCAATAATTACGGCATAATTGCCGTTCGCAGTTGGGGTAAAAGATTGAGCCGTTGCGCCCGAAATAGGCACATTTCCATTACAATTTATCCATTGATAGGTCGTACCTGTGCCTGTAGCTGCTGCTGTAAGCGTTGAGGAGTTCTGTGTTACCAACACATTCACCGCCGTTACCGTTACTGCCACAGGGGTTGCCGTCATCACACAAGCTCCAGGCATGGTTATCACCACATAATAGGAGCCGCTTGTCGCTGCTGTGTAATTATGCCCATTCGCACCTGTAATTGCTGCGCCATTTTCATACCATTGATAAATATAACCTTGATACGTAGGCGAAGTAAGCACTACATTGTCGCCTTGACAGAAAGTAGTAGGTCCGCCCAAATATACAGAAGGCGTATAAGGAATTGGATTAATGGTTACAGGAGCAAAATCTGTATTGTTAGAACCGTCTGTAGCTGTAACAATGACTGTTACAGGAGCCGAGCCAAAAATAGCCGCACCCGATATTGGGCTTTGCGAAAGTGTAACATTAGAGCAGTTGTCGGTTGCACTTGAAAGTGGCAACAAATTAGGGACAAAAGCATGACACATAGAGTCTAAGTTTACGGTTTGCGTACCCGGCACAGTAAGTACAGGGCTATTCGAATCTACTGCTACCATAATAAAGGTAGTCGTATCCGCATTTCCGCCCGCATCTGTTGCAATCAAAGTGATGGTAATATTTCCGCCAATATTCAAAATAATACCCGGCGCAGGTATCTGCGTAACAGTCGGAGCTGTACAGTTATCTGTGGCACTCACATTGGGAGAGTTTGTGTAATCTGGCATAATCGTCATACAACCTGCTCCTAACAAAACAGATTGCTGTCCGCCGGTCCATGAGATAGTAGGCGGCGTTAAATCTGCTGCATTGATGTTAAACGTAGTTGTAGCAGTGTTGCCTGCCGCATCTGTTGCGGTCAATGTTACCAAAGAAACCCCTGCTGGAATCGCTGCTCCTACAATCGGAGATTGTGTGATAGTCGGTGCAGCGCAGTTATCCGAAGCCGTTACAAAAGGCGAAGCCGTATAGTTTGGCATAAAGCCTGTGCAATTTGCGCCAAGACTCACAGCTTGTGTGCCGCCTGTCCATGTGATAGCAGGTACAATATTATCTACCGTAACCGTTACAGGAGTACGTGTGGAAGAAGTACAGCCAGGATTTCCTATCCAAGAAATCAGGATTTGTCCGTTTCCTACTCTCACCCCTGCTGCAAATAAAGGATTGGTAAGTGTGCCTGTCCAAGAAGAACCGCCCCCGCCTTGACCTGCGCCACAGTTGTTACCCGCAGCACCGCCGCCGCCGTAGTAGCCGCCGCCGCCGCCAGAGTAGAAGCCCGTGCCACCCTGGAAAAAGGCGCCGTTGCCGCCACCGGCGCCAGCCGCGCCGCCAGCGCATGGTCGCCCGCGTCGAGCTGCACGGT
>JAYUZN010000092.1:0-3343 GCA_043751755.1 Bacteroidota bacterium
ACCGCCCAAACCTGTGATGGTTACGATTCCGGGCGGAGATGGCAAACCCGTTGAAACACAGCCTGTTGTAACGCACAATGCGGCAGGAAATGCTTCTACAAACTGGACAGAAGGCTATATTGAGGCAGTAGGAAAATGCTTTATTGATAGACAAAAATTTAACCTTCCGGGGCAAGCAGATGAGTTGGCAAAAACAGGGGCAGAAGCCATTGCACGCCGCAATCTCTTGATTCAAGTGCAACAAGTACGCATTTTGGACACTGTTACCCTTGTCAATCAAGTGTTTGACCGCCAAACGACTTTGCAGATTTTGGACGGCTATGTGCGCAATGCGTATCGGGTAGGCGATTTCAAAGTATCTGATGCTTATGTAGAAGTGGTTATGCGTATGCCTTTGTATGGTGGGCAAAATAGTGTGGCTGATGCGGCTTCACAATCTATCAGAACAGCTATGGCAACTGGCAAAATTTCCGTTTCTAACACAAATCCTTACACAACCGCCAATCAACAACAAGTATTGCAAGCCATGAATGAGGCTGGCGTAAACCCGCAAAATCCGTTGTTATTGAATGTAGAAAATAACGGCGGACAGCCTTCTTTGTATCCTACCATCAATTTTGTAGATGCTGATGGCAAAACGGTTAAGTTGAATCCGCTTCAATATCTGCCTGCAAATGGCTTGGCGCAAGCTACGCCTTATTTGCAAATCAGCAAAGATATTCTTACACAAATGGGCGCAAGTGGGCAAAATATCTTGAATGGCGTTCTCAATCCCGATGGAACGATTACGATTAATATGAAAGACCAAGTAAAAGGGGCGAAATTCCTCGCTGTATTGAAAAAAATAGGCTCTGTGGCTTTGAGTGCCTTGCCTTGGGTCGTGTCTTTGATACATTGATTTTAGTTTCACGCAGATTTTCGCAGATGAAAGCAGATAGCGCAGATAAACACAAAATTTATCTGCGCTATCTACCTAAATCCGCATTTTCATCTGCGAGAGACGACAGCTATTGCCTCATTCAGCACGCCCATTCCCCATGTCAGTTCAGATTCGGAAATCGTCAAAGGGGGGGCAATCCGTAGCGCAGTACCACAATTCAAAAACCAATCCGTCATCACGCCCTTTTGCATGGCTTGTTCTACAACTGCCAGCGTATGTTCAAAAGTCTCTAATTCCACCGCCCACATAAAACCCATGCCTCTTACTTCTTGAATCGCAGAATGTGTGAGCGAATTGCGGATAATTTCTGCTTTTGCGGGCATTTTGGCTAAGAGATTTTCGTTCAAAATTTTGTCCAAAGCTGCCATTCCTGCTGCACAACATACAGGATGCCCCCCAAAAGTGGTAATATGTCCCAAAATAGGGTTTTGCGTAATTACAGCCATTATTTCCCTTTTTCCAATAAAAGCCCCAAGCGGCATTCCTCCTCCTAAGCCCTTTGCGGAGAGCAAAATATCAGGTTCTACGCCCAAATGTTGGTGTGCAAAAAGGCTACCTGTTCTGCCAAAACCTGTTTGTATTTCATCAAAAATGAGGACAGAACCTGTTTCATTGCAACGACTGCGCAAAGCTGCGAGAAAGCCTTTTTGGGGCAAACGAATCCCCGCTTCTCCTTGTATGGGTTCGATAATGACTGCGGCAGTCCCGTCTGTAATCTGTTCTAACTCCGCAAAATGATTGAAAGAAATGTGTTTAACATCAGGCAAAAGTCCGTCATAACCTTCTTTTACCCAACTATCTGTAACGCTCAAAGCTCCATGCGTGCTGCCATGATAGGCATTGTTAAAAGCAATAAGTCCCGTTCTGCCTGTGTATTTTTTGGCTACTTTGAGCGCGCCCTCTACCGCTTCTGCCCCGCTATTTACAAAATATACGACTTGTAACGCATTGTTTAATTGGGAGACTATTTTTTCTGCAAATAAAACAGGAATTTCATGGATATGCTCCCCATAAACCATTGTATGTAAGTACTTTGCCGCTTGTTGTTGAATAGCAGTTACAATTTCTGGCGCACCATGTCCCACATTGCTCACCCCTATTCCACTGATGAGGTCAAGGTATTTTTTGCCTGTTTTGTCAAAAATAAAGACTCCTTCTGCCTTTTCTACTTCTATCACAAAAGGAGTAGGAGAGGTTTGCGCTTGATGAAGGAAAAATAAATTGCGAATGTGGGACATGTTAGGAATGAAACGTAAATAAGTTGATGATTTTATAGTCCCGTAGGGACGCGATATTTATAGAAAAAATATGCCCCGCTTCCCTCTTGTTTTTCGTGCAAGCACGAAAAATGGGATAAATTGGGGGGATAAATTCTATTTTCTATAAATATGTCGTGCCTACGGCACTAAAAAAGCAACATAATTAACCATAGTCATAAATCGTCAAGTTATTGAATTTTCGTTCCTAATTATAAAACGCTAAAACTAAATCTGTTTGAGTCAGCAACCCTTCGAGTGGGCGATAGCCCCTCGAAGGGGTTGCTAATATTAACAAAATTAAGCAAAATTATTAAAAAACAACTATTTTTCTAATAATTATATAGAAACTTGATTATCAAATATTTATATTTTAATATTCATTTATTTAGCTACCCAAACATGTGTTTTTAATGAATTATTAGAAAATTATTAGAAAATTATTAGAAAAAATTTGGAAGTTATTAAAATCCGTTTTACCTTTGCAGCAGAATTTGATTCTACAAACTCAAAACATACATCAACGACTTAATTTTTTTACAATGAAAAAGGTATTATTTTCTCTTGCACTTGTTGCAACAATGGCGTTAGTTTCTTGTGGTGGTGCTGACAAAGCTGCAGCAGAAAAAAGCTTAAATGACTCTCTTGCTCAAGTTGCTGCCAACAAAACAGCAGATTCTATCGCAGCACTTACTCCTCCAGCAGCTATAGTAGATACTACTAAAAAAGTGGTAGAAGGTGCAGCTAAAGCGGTAGAAGGTGCAGCTAAAGACGCAGCTAAAGCAGTAGAAGGTGCAGCTAAAACTGCTGGTAAAGCAGTAGAAGGTGCAGCTAAAGACGCTGGTAAAGCAGTAGAAGGCGCAGCTAAAAAACACTAATAATCGGACTTAGTCCTTGCTTCTTATAGAAAAGCATCCTTGCAAAAGGGTGCTTTTTTGTTTGTTACGCAGAGGTTGGCTCACTTTTCAAAAGTTAGCCAACCTAAACGCCTTTATTTTTTCCTTCCCAAAATATACGTATCAAACGCATCAAGTCCTCGAATTTTGCTATACATACGCAAAAAATGATGCGAATATTCCCCCTTAGCATCAAAATAAACCCTAATGTGCATTTCCATTGTATAAAGCCAATATTCTTTCAAAATAAG
>JAYUZN010000093.1:0-2809 GCA_043751755.1 Bacteroidota bacterium
GTAGAGGCAATGAAATTGTTTAATGACATTGATTGTGATGTGAATGGCAAAATTGTGAAGGTTTTGTTAGACAATGCAAGCCCTGTCGAGTACGACCAAGCTTTATTTTTGATTGAAAAATCATAGTTTCTCGCAGATTTGCGCAGAAAAAGACGCAGATTAACGCAGATTTTTCACTGCTAATTGATGACTGCTAACTGATAACTGC
Source organism: Bacteroidota bacterium (assembly GCA_043751755.1). Lineage (GTDB taxonomy): Bacteria > Bacteroidota > Bacteroidia > J057 > J057 > JAAFHL01. The sequence continues at coordinate 209 of JAYUZN010000093.1, forward strand.
TAACTGAATATGGCTGACAAAACAAGAAATATAAAAAAAATCCTCATCGCCAATAGAGGAGAAATAGCCCTGCGTGTACAAAGGACTTGTTGCGAAATGGGCATCAAAACGGTGGCACTTTACTCTACCGCAGATAGAGATAGCCTGCATGTGCGTTTTGCTGATGAGGCGGTGTGTATAGGTCCTCCTGCCAGCAGAGACAGCTATTTGAGCATGGCAAATGTCATTTCTGCGGCAGAAATTACAGGCGCAGATGCCATACATCCGGGCTATGGTTTTTTGTCCGAAAATGCAGACTTTTCGCAACTTTGCGACCAATATGGCATCAAATTTATTGGACCAAGTGCCGAAGTAATCAATAGCATGGGCGACAAAGCTACCGCAAAAGCCACTATGCGCAAAGCAGGTGTGCCTGTTGTGCCGGGTTCAGAAGGCATTTTGGCAAGCTATGAAGATGCCCGCAAAGCCGCAGGAGACATCGGCTACCCCGTTTTGCTCAAAGCTACGGCAGGCGGCGGCGGCAAAGGCATGAGACGGGTAGATAAGGAATCTGAATTGGAAGATGCCTGGAACTCTGCGCGGGCAGAATCGGGGGCAGCTTTCAACAATCCGAATTTGTATATGGAAAAATACATTTTGGAGCCACGACACATTGAAATTCAAGTCATTGGCGACCAATATGGCAATGTTTCCCACCTTTCTGAACGGGATTGTACCATTCAAAGAAGGCATCAAAAATTGGTGGAAGAATCGCCAAGCCCTGTATTAAGCCCAGAAACGCGCCAGAAAATGGGAGAAGCTGCCGTTAAAGCAGCAAAATTCGTGAACTACGAAGGGGCAGGTACGGTGGAATTTATATATGACAAATATGGGAATTTCTATTTTATGGAAATGAACACCCGTATTCAAGTAGAACACCCTGTTACCGAAGAAATCTTTGATTTTGACCTCGTAAAAGAACAAATCAAGGTGGCAAGAGGAGAAAAGGTGTCAGGAAATGCCTACTTTCCGCCCGCAAACCGCCATGCCCTCGAAGTCCGTATAAATGCCGAAGACCCACGCAATAATTTCCGCCCATCTGCGGGAAAAATTACGGAGTTTCACAAGCCGGGTTTTCACAAGGTTCGGGTAGATACACATGCCTACGCAGGCTATGTGATTCCGCCTTACTACGACTCTATGATTGGCAAAGTGATTGTTTCTGCCTTTTCGCGCGAGGAATGTATCGCCAAAATGGACAGGGCTTTGGAGGAGTTTATTATTGAAGGGGTGCATACAACGATTCCTTTTCATCGCAAATTGATGAAAAACAAGGTGTTTCAGTCGGGGATTTATTCTACGGCTTTTTTGAATGATTTTGATTTTTCGGATATATAGTTGTGTTTCACGCAGATTTTCGCAGATAGGGACGCAGATTTCACGCAGATAAAAAAATCTGCGAAAATCTGCGAAAATCTGCGAAAATCTGCGGTTAAATCTGCGGAAATCTGCGCGAACCTACACAAAAACAATGTACATACCTAAATCATATCGTTATTACAAATTAGCCAATTTAGCGGAAATCGTGGGTTTGGCAAATGAGGAGGTAGAAAATCTATTGGGAGATATTGCTGAAATTCCGCCTTCTGACCTCATAAAAGCCATTTTACAACGGAATTTGAGGGTTCCTATGAAAAATGAAAAAGCAAAATCCGAGCTGATAGTCATGCCTGTTTTAGTAGAAATGTACTATATAAATCAGCGATTTAAGCCTCTTTCTGGGCTAAGTTTCAACATAGATGGTGCAAAAGGCTTGAAGGGAGTCTGCGACTTTTTGATTTCGGCAAAGGCACATAGCACAGACTTGGAAAGCCCTGTTGTATGTGTATATGAGGCAAAAAATGACAGCATTGAAGATTGGTATGGGCAATGTGGGGCGGAAATGTATGCGGCTCGCCTGTTCAATGTGCAAAAAGGCAACGATATTCATATCATACATGGGGCAGTAACGAATGGCTTTACTTGGCAGTTTCTCAAATTAGAAGGACAGACTTTATACATTGATTCTCAACGCTATGGCTTGGCAAATTTGCCACAATTGTTAGGTGCAATTCAAAAAGTCTATAATTTTTATAAATGAAAACCCACCGCATTTCTTAAAAATTGTTTTCAAAATGTTAATCTTTTTGGGCTTAAATATATTCCTCCTACATTTGTTCAAATATTTTATTTAACCAAAATAGCAATGAAAAAAATTATCTCCGTCATCATTTTCGCTACTTGCTTGCTCGCAGTAGCTGATGCACAAACGACCACAACTGCCGCAAAGAAAAGGAACTATGCGAAGGAAACCGCCAAAATGCTCAAACAACTTTCGCCAGAAGGACAACAACGGGTGTTAGAGTATGCAGAAAGGGAAGTAAAAGTACAGGCGGCAATGAAATTGCCAATGCCTGTAGCCCAAACTCCGGTTGCGGCTACTGCGGCAAGGACGATAGCAACGCCTTCGACTGCTACGACTCCCACAACTGCTGTCGCTGACCCACACGCAGGGCATAATCATGCCTCAACCACGACAACGACTACAAGCACTACTGCGCTTCCTTCGGTTACGCCTGCCAC
>JAYUZN010000094.1:0-11729 GCA_043751755.1 Bacteroidota bacterium
TGCGGCAGATTTAACCGTAAATGGCGGTACAACGCCTTACGTTTATTCATGGTCGAATGGAAGCACAAGCCAAGACATTACAGGTCTCACCGCAGGAACATATAATGTAACGATTACAGATGCAGGAAACTGCACAGCCACAGCAAGCATTACCATTACACAACCAAATGCAGGTTTAACTGCCTCCACTTCAGGTACAAATGTTCTTTGTTTTGGCAATGCTACAGGTGCGGCAGATTTAACCGTAAATGGCGGAACAGTTCCTTACGTTTATTCATGGTCGAATGGAAGCACAAGCCAAGACATTTCAAGTCTCACAGCAGGGACTTATAATGTAACCATTACTGATGCTGGAAACTGCACAGCCACAGCAAGCATTACAATTACACAACCTAATGCAGGTTTAATTGCCTCCATTTCAGGTACAAATGTTCTTTGTTTTGGCAATGCGACAGGTGCGGCAGATTTGACAGTAAATGGCGGCACAACTCCCTACGTCTATTCGTGGTCGAATGGAAGCACCAGCCAAGACATTACAGGCTTAACTGCAGGAACTTATAATGTAACCATTACAGATGCAGGAAACTGCACAACAACTGCAAGCATTACAATTACCCAACCCGCAGCAGGTTTAACCGCCGCCATTTCAGGTACAAATGTTCTTTGTTTTGGCAATGCTACAGGTGCAGCAGACTTGACGGTAAATGGCGGCACAACTCCTTACGTTTATTCATGGTCGAATGGAAGTACAAGCCAAGACCTCACAGGCTTAATAGCAGGAACTTATAATGTAAGCATTACAGATGCAGGAAACTGTACAAGCACCGCAAGCATTACCATCACCCAACCTGCTATTGTAGCTGCGGCGATTACTGCGCAAACAAATGTAGCTTGTAATGGTGGAAACAATGGCTCTGCTACGGTAACGGCATCGGGCGGAACAGGGGCTTATTCTTACACGTGGAATACCATTCCTACGCAAAATACAGCCACCGCCAACAACTTGACCGCAGGCGTTTACACTGTTACGGTAAAAGATGTGAATGGCTGCGCTGCGGCTGCGACTGTTACTATTTCGCAGTCTTCTAACCTAAATGCAAGCATCATTTCACAAACCAATGTGGACTGCGCAGGAAACAATACGGGCATTGCAACAGTGAGCGCAACGGGTGGTACGGCTCCTTACACTTATACATGGAACACTGTCCCTGAACAATATACAACATCTGTAAATGATTTTGTTGCAGGGGACTATGTAGCGACTGTTGTGGACAATAATGGCTGCACAGACACCGCACAACTTACCATTACTGAGCCTGCTTCATTCAATCCTATCGTTATTTATCGCAAAGATGCAAGCTGCTTTGGGGCAAGTGATGGAATTATTATCGTGTCGGCTTCGGGGGGAACTGCGCCTTATACTTATACATGGAATACCGTTCCTGCTATGTATGGAGATTCGCTTTACAATCTCCCCGCAGGGTCTTATCCGCTCAATGTCGTAGATGCGCATGGCTGTATTACTGCTGCTTTGATTAAAGTAAAACAACCTGCTGTATTAGTGCCGCTTATTGCTTCGCAAACCAATGTTACGTGTTATGGCGGAAACAATGCTTCAGTAGAAATCGGCGTGTTGGGCGGAACATCTCCTTATACGTTTACATGGAATACCACGCCGCCACAATATTCTAATATTTTGGCAAATGCAACGGCAGGGACGTATATCATTACGGTAGTGGATACAAACTTGTGTGTAGGTACATTAAACATAAACGTTTCTGAACCTCCTGCATTTTCGGCTAATATGATAAATCAGGTAAATGCAACTTGTATTAGCAGCAATAATGGCAGCGTTTCTATCGATATGAATGGCGGAACGGCTCCTTATACTTATACATGGAACACTACTCCGCCACAATATTCGCCTAATCTTAGCAATGTCTTTGCGGGGACGTATATAGTTACGGTAAAAGATGACAATAATTGTGTTTACCTTGACACAGCGACCATTACAAGCCCCGCAGGTGGCAGTGTAGGAAACTTTGTTTGGATAGATAATAACAGAAATAGCTTGCAAGATGGCGGAGAATTGGGCATAAATGGCATAGCAGTACAGTTGTGGAGTGCTGGAGCAAATGGAGCAATAGGTGGCGGAGATGATATACAAATAGCTGCTACGCTTACTGCAAATAATGCAGCTTTGGCAGGATATTATGGGTTTGACAGCCTTTGCAATGGCAATTATTATGTCAAATTCCCAACTACTTACGGAACAAATATTCTTACAACTCAAACCATAACGCCTGCGACAAATGGAAATTCTGATGCAAATGTAAGTACTGGTTTCAGCCCCGTTTTCAATATAAATGTAGCTGGAACAGGCGTTGCAAAAGACAATTTAACGATAGATGCGGGCTACTTACCACAACTTTCTGCTTTGGGAGACTTCGTTTGGGACGATACAAACAAAGACGGACTTCAAAACAATGGCGAACAAGGCGTAAGTGGTGTGATAGTTACTTTATATGACAACGCTGGGAATGTGCTAAGTGTTTCTCAAACAGATGCTTATGGCAAATATATGTTCTACAATTTGGCTGCAAATACCTATAAAGTAGGATTTACTTTGCCGATAGACTATGTATTTACCTCAAAAGACCAAGGCGGAAATAATGCCATAGATAGTGACGTAAATCCCGCAACTGGGCTTACAGATGCTATTATTTTGCTCGCAGGAGACACGATTTATGACGTGGACGCAGGTATTTTCTATACCCAAAATCCTATTCGCACCTTGTTAGGCGATAGAATTTGGTTAGATACTGATGCAAATGGCATACAAGACGGGGCAGAAATGGGCGTAAGTGGCATTACTGTTACTTTATACAATGTTTCAGGTGCGCCGATTGCCACCACGATTTCTGATGCAAATGGCTATTATTTCTTCAATATCCTTGCCGCAGGGAACTATAAAGTTGGTTTTAGTCTGCCCGTAGGATATATGTTTACAGGCAAAAATGTAGCAGGGGGAACGGCTGATACAGACAGTGATGTAAACACTTCTGGAGGCAATTTTGGTAAAACAGATTTCATTTCGATTGCTTTGGGCGACACAATTCTGGATTTAGATGCAGGAATAAAACCCACCGTAGCAGAAGGCGTGAACATTGGCGATTTTGTATGGAATGACTTAAATCATGATGGCATTCAACATGCAAATGAACCCGGAATTGGCGGAATTGTCGTTCAATTAAAAGACATAAACGGCGTTACGCTTGCCACAACTACGACTAATGCCTTGGGATATTATATGTTTACCAACCGTACATTAGGAACGTACTATGTACAGTTTGTAATACCTGCCATTTATACCATAAGCCCGATGACAATGGGTAATGGCTTGAATGACAGCAAGATAAATACACTTGGCAGAACCGATTTCTTTACGGCAGTCGCAGGAGATAGAATTTTGAATATAGACGCAGGTTTATATTTAACAAGTCCCGCAGGAACGGCACAACTCGGCAATTATGTATGGTTTGACGGGAATCAAAATGGCGTGCAGGACAATGGCGAAACAGGCGTGGCAGGAATCACAGTGGTTTTATACAACGCTGCAAATGCCACAATTGACACCACAATCACCAACTTGCAAGGCTTTTATACCTTCACAGACCTTGCCGCAGGAGATTACAGCGTAGCATTTAGCCACTTACCCACAGGATTCGTGTTTACAACTGCCAATCAAGGCAATGACGCATTAGATTCTGATGCTTCTTTGAGCGGAAGAACGGCTACTGTTACCTTAACCACAGGCATGGCTTATACAGACCTTGACGCAGGGATTTATTTGGGTGGAAGTGGTGCAGGAATGGCAAGCATAGGCGACAGAGTTTGGAATGACTTGAATGGAGATGGAATCCAAAATATAGGAGAACCAAGTGTAGCAAATGTAAGGGTCATTTTGTATGCTCAAAATGGCACTACGCCGCTTGACACCACTTATACAGACGGAAATGGAGGTTATATTTTCAACAACCTCCCAGCAGGTACGTATTATATAGGCTTCAGCAATCTCCCTACAGGCTTTGTTTTTGTTCCAAATAATCAAGGCACAAATGATGCTACGGATTCTGATGCAGATGCTACGGGCAAAACAGGCGCAATCAGCCTTGCAGCAGGACAAACAGACATGTCAATAGATGCAGGGATAAACAACCCAACTAACACAGGCAGCATAGGCGACTTTGTGTGGGCAGATACCAATGGAAATGGCTTGCAAGACAACGGAGAAAATGGTGTCCCAAGTGTAACCCTTACTTTGTTTGATGCAAATGGAAATGCCCTTGCAAGTACTGTTACAGATGCAAATGGCTATTACATTTTCCCCAATCTTCCTGCGGGAAATTACAGTCTAAGTTTCAGCAACTTGCCTACAGGCTTCTCTTTTGGCACACAAAACGCAGGCGCAAACGACAATATAGACTCGGACGTAAACCCGATTTCAGGCAGGACAGATGTCATTTCGCTTGCCGCAAACACGCAAATAACCAACATAGATGCAGCCCTCATTTCGGCTCGTGCTATGCTCGGAAATTATGTATGGTTTGATGCAAACAGAAATGGCAGCCAAGATATAGGCGAAACAGGCATCGGCGGCGTAACCCTTACTTTGTTTGATGTAAACAATGTAGCCATTGCACAGGCAATAACCAACGCTTCGGGAGAATACTATTTCCCTAACCTATTGCCAGGCGACTATTCTTTGAGCTTTACAACGCTTCCTACAGGTTTGGTGTTCACTGCAAGAGATACAACTTCTACCACAGACTTGTTAGACTCGGACGTGAAACAAGGAACAGGCACAATTTCGGGCATAAGCCTCGTAGCAGGAGAAATAAATACCTCTTTTGATGCAGGATTGATAGCTCCAGCGGTAGGAGGTTTGACGGGCTATGTTTGGGCAGATAAAAACAGAGAGGGCATTCAAACGGCAAATGAGTTGCCTGTTTCTGGCGTAACTGTTACCTTATATGCAAATGATGGGGTTACGGTGATTGCAACGGCTATTACGAATGGAAACGGCTTGTATGTCTTTGACAATCTGCCAATAGGCGATTATATCTTAGGATTTGGCACTTTCCCCATGAGCCATTCTTTAACCTTGCAAGATGCAGGGGCAAATGACAGCCTCGATTCTGATGTAAATTCTACCACCTTCCAAAGTGGCATTTATACAGTCGTAGAAGGCATTAGGAGTGAAGGCGCAGATGCAGGACTTGTTTTGCCCGTAGCAAATGTAGGTAACTTTGTATGGCTTGACACCAACAAAAACGGCTTGCAAGACATTGGAGAGCCGGGCGTGGCAGGAATTACGGTTACTTTGTACAATAATACAGGCAATCTCTATAGAGTAACCAAAACAGATGCAATGGGTTACTACCTCTTTACAGATGTATTGCAAAACAACTACGAAATAGGTTTCTCTTTGCCGATTGACTATGTTTTCACAGCTACCACAGGCGGCAATGAAAGCAAAGATTCAGATGCAAACCCCCTTTGGGGGGCAGGGGGGAATACAGGCAAAACAGGCTTGTTTGCGGTTACGGCAGGGCAGGACACTTTGGGAATAGACGCAGGGATTTATTTCCAAGAAAACACCATTGCAAGTTTGGGGAATTATGTGTGGCTTGATGCAAACAAAAATGGAATACAAGACGCAGCAGAACGTGGAGTAGCAGGCGTTACGGTTTCTTTGTTTGGCATTACAGGCAATCTACTTATGACTACTGTTACCAATCAAAACGGCTTGTATTTATTCCAAAACCTCCCATTAGGCAGCTATGCGGTTGGAATTACTTTGCCGATAGGCTATATATTGACAGGCAAAGATGCAGGGGCAAATGATGCCATTGACAGCGATATAAGCCCCGTTTCTGGTAGAACAATCCTTACTGTACTTACGTCAGGAGAAAATGATATGACTTGGGACGCAGGCATTTATGCACAAGATACGACTACAGCAAGCGTAGGGGATTATGTTTGGAACGATAAAAATCAAAATGGCATTCAAGATGCTGGCGAAACAGGCGTAGCTGGCGTAAAAGTTATTTTATTGAGTGAATTAGGGCTTCCTGTTGATACCACTTATACAGATGCGTTTGGCTATTATATTTTTGCAGGTGTTCCCGCAGCAAGTTATATCATCAGATTTGACCTTCCTGTAGGTTGGGCATACTCAACTGCCGACCAAGGCACAAGTGATGAGACAGACAGTGACGTAAACTCCGTTGGGGGCTTAGGGGGGGCAAGCGGAAAAACAGACCTCTTTATCTTGTCGCCAAATGACAACCTTACCAATATAGATGCAGGGATTTATATGCTCATTCCATCAGGTACAGCCGCACTTGGCAACTATGTATGGTTTGATGCAAACAATAATGGCTTGCAAGGTTCGGACGAAACTGGCGTGGCAGGGATTACGGTTATTTTACTCAATACTTTGCAAATTGCGATAGACACAACCGTAACGGATAGAAACGGATATTACAGCTTTACGCAACTTGCAGCAGGAAACTATTACGTCAAATTTGCCAATCTGCCTATCAATATGAGTCTTACGACCAAAGATGCTGATGGTGTTTCGACAAATATTGCGGATAGTAACCCGAATGTAGGAAATGCTACGACTGATGTTATTACTTTAGTAGTTGGGCAAACAGATAATACCATTGACGCAGGGCTTATTGCAACAGGTGGCGCAGAAAGTGGCAAATCCAGTATTGGAAACTTTGTTTGGTATGATATAAATAGAAATGGCTTGCAGGAAGCGAACGAACCGGGAATCGCAAATGTAACGGTAACGCTCACGAACCTTACAAATAATACAACCAAAATCCTCAAAACAGATGGGGTAGGGGAGTACCTATTCAATGGTTTAGATGCAGGCAACTATAAAATCAAATTTACAATGCCTTCGGGCTATGTAATGACTTCGGCAAACATCGGGGCAAATGATAACATAGACAGCGATGCAGATGTAACGGGAAATACAGCCACGATTGCACTTGGTTTGGGCGAATCTAACCTAAGCATTGACGGAGGCATGTACGAACCTGCTATGGCAACTCCTGCAACCGTAGGCGACAGAGTTTGGTTAGACAACAATCGTAATGGCATACAAGATGCAGGAGAAATAGGTATTCCGGGGGTTATGGTAACGCTTTACAGTTCTTTCATGAACCAAATAAGAGTTACTACGACAGATGCAAACGGCTATTATCATTTCACAGGTTTGGCACAAGGCTTTTATACGGTTGGATTTAGCCAACTGCCACAAGGTTTTGAACTTACCACAGCCAATCAAGGCACAAATGATGCCTTTGACAGCGATGCAAATCCTACCACAGGACTTACACCAGCTTTCTTACTTACCACAGGACAAAACAGAACAGACCTTGACGCAGGTATTTTCTCCACCACAAAGGCTGCACTTGGCAACTATGTATGGTTAGATGCGGACAATGACGGCGTTCAAAACAATGTAAACGTTATAGCAGGGGCAACGGTAAAATTGTATGACATTGCCAATAATGAAATATCGAGCATGGTAACGGACAGCAAAGGTTTCTATTTATTTACAAACTTAAATGCTGCTACGTATAGTGTCGGAGTTAGCACGCTCCCACAAGGCACTGCTTTCACTATGCAAAATATAGGCAATGATTCTACGGACAGCGACGTGGACAATACAGGCAAAACAGCAGCTATAAATCTTGCCATTTCAGACATCAATCTCACGCTTGATGCAGGGATTAGCAGCTTTGTTCCCGCAGAACTGTATGGCTACGCATGGTATGATTTCCAAACAGGCAACGTAAGTACCAATATCAATGGCTTGCAAGACCTTGGCGAAGCTCCTGTAGGCGGAATTACGGTAGGATTGTATGACAATACAGGCACTATCCTCATTTCTACAGCCATTACAGACGCAACAGGCAGATACCATTTTACCAATCTTGCGCCAGCTACCTACCAAATAAAGGTAAATACCATTCCAAACGGCACACGTTTCACCACGCCAAATGTAGGAGGAAATGAGGCAATAGACAATGATGCTGTTCCAAACACGACTACGACTGCAAACGCAGGGACATACACCGTCATTGCAGGAGACAACAAAGAAGGCGCGGATATAGGCTTGATTCCACCCGCATCTCTCAAAGGTACAGCCTTTACAGATGGTTTGCCAAACAATGCAAATACAGGAAACGGTTTCCAAGACAACCAGAATCCGCTCATGGTAAGTTCTCCTTTAGACCCAGGCTTAGGACAGGTAAGAGTCTTGTTATTAGCTGAAAATGGAGTCATTTTGCGCAGTATGCTAACCGACGAAAAAGGGAATTACCTGTTCAGAGGCTTAGACCCCAGCAAAACGTATTTGGTAGCTTTTGAAGACAAGCCCGGCGGCTGCGCATTGTGTAACTTTACTTTGTACAATCAAAATGCAAATGCCAATGATACAACCGATAGTGATGTTGATGCAAACAAATATGTGTCTTTTGCTGCCAAAAACCACATGTTAGCGGATACAGTCAAAGGCTTGCAACCGTATGAGTTGCGTCCAAACATTGATGCAGGCTACAGACAACCTGGTTCAGCATTCCCTGTAGAGCTATTGAATCTTACCGCCGAATGGCAAAGTGTAGATGGTTTGGTCAAATGGACTACGTCAAAAGAGGTAAACTCTGCGTATTTTGGGGTAGAGCGTTCACTTGACAATGGGTTAACTTTTGCATGGCTTGGCAACGTAACCGCCGCAGGAAATAGCAATGAACCTCGTGATTATAGTTTTACAGATATAAATGTAGCGGCTGTAACCGACCAAATCGTATATTATCGCCTCAAAATGGTGGATTTAGATGCTACGTATAAATATACAGAGAAAGTGGAGCTTACCCTCGAAGAACAAAAGGATGATATTTATTTCAATGCGTATCCGAATCCAACAAAAGATATTCTCTATGTGGATTATCATGTGAATGAGGAAGTTATAGTAGAAATTCGATTGGTGAATGTTTTAGGTCAAATCCTTTATTCGGAGTCTATGGACAATGATAATGAGCCTCATCAAATCTACTTAGACATGCGTGACTTCTCCGATGGTCCTTACTTTGTGCAACTTAGCACTGCAAAAGAATCTTTGGTGAGAAAGATAATCAAAGAGTAGGTTGTAAAATAGGGTAAAAACAAAAACACTTTTCAAGGTTAAAAAGCCTGAAAAGTGTTTTTGTTCCCGTACTTGCCATTTTCTAAATGGCAAATAAAAATCTGCGTGAAAATTCACAATAAATCCCGTAAAATAATTTGTTTTAAGGCTTTAAGCATACGAAAAATAGCAAAAACCTCCTCGTCATCGGACTTATAATCTTTGCTCACACAATATTCTTTTCCTTGCAAAACCATGAAATTCCACGTCAATCCGACAATATACATGCCATAAATAGGCTTATCATTTCCGTTTTTTTCCTGCACAACCAACATAGCAGCAAGCACTTGACCATCAGGAGTGCCTTGATTTTCAACACTGCGCTTATACTCGTGCATACAAAAGAAGGGCTTATGTGGGTCGCGAAAACCTGTAGCAATCATGCCATCGACATTGCCCGAAAGCTCGTACTCGCCTATTGTTCCTGATAAAGTACGTTCCAAAAAATAGCCTATAGTTCGGTCATCTATTTTTGCTGTCATAATAACAGGGCTAATAAACTTATTTTCAAGTTCTACTTCGTTCCACGACTTTCCGCCCCAAGTTAGGGGTTCTTGTAGGTCTAACAAAATTTGTTTTTCAGCCTCTGAGATAGTTATTTTGCTTGCCTCTTTTTGCCAATTTTGCATAATCTCACATTCCCATTTCTGTTTTAAGCCAAAAGCCTCGTCAAGGCTTGTCAAATTCCAATCTTTAAAAGTTGCTTTTATCATAATTTATTCACATTTTGAAAGGGCAAATATACGTGTTTTTTGGAGAATCGACAATGTTTTTGCCAAGAGTGGCTCACTTTCCAAAAGTGAGCCACTCTTACTTTGCGCTAATTTAACGCTCAAAAAGCGGATAACTATACGCAAGCCCTATCGCTACACTGTTAAAATTATCGCCTGACTTTATTTTTTCCTGCCCAAATCGCTGCAAAAACAGGTTTCTCAAAGGCTGAACCATAGATGAGCCGCCTGTCATAAAAACCGCATCTATCTCATTATCACCGATTCCCTGTTTTTCAAGAAATAGGCTTAAATAATTGTCTATTTTTCTCAAGTCTTTTTGAATTATTTTTTGCTCGAACGTTTGCAAGCTAATAATGTCTTCAAAATCTATTTCCGCTTCGTGAAAAGTAAAGGTAGATTGCGGAGAAGTAGAAAGTTCGACCTTCGTTTTTTCGATGCTTTGCGTCATTTTATAGCCGAGATTACAGTCAATCAAAGACATCAAATTCTTGAGTTGCGGCTTTTTTCCCGACAAATTGTAATAGGCTCTTACCTCATTTTTGATTTTTTGGGAATCAAAAAAGTTCATTTTTTCCCAAGAACAAATATTGAAGAAAAATGACGAAGGAAGGGGCAGCCATTTTCCCGGACTCGACTGATATTCAAGCCCTTTGCCAAAATGTGGCGTACCTTTTTCCCACATAATGGAAGCATCAAAATTGTCGCCGCCAATATAAATGCCGCCCTGCGCAATCATATCCTCTTTCCTATTGGGTTTTTGCACAAAATCGGGGCTGAGTTTCATCAAGGTAAAATCGGAAGTTCCTCCGCCAAAATCGGCTACTAAGACCAATTCTGCTTGTTTTAGTTGTCGCTCATACGCAAAAGCTGCCCCTATCGGCTCCATCTGAAACAGGACATTTTCCAAGCCAATTAATTTGGCGGCTTTTCCCAATCTTTCTTCTGCAAGTGCATCTCTTTCAGGCACTTCGTCAAACACAACGGGTCTGCCGAGAATGGCGGTTGTTACTTTTTCGCCCAAAAAATTGTCTGCTTGCTGCGTCAAATGCCCCATTATCAGGGCTACTAATTCCTCTGCCGTAAAGCGTTTGTTATTGATAAGCGTATCTTTGAAGCCATTATTGGGCAAAACCCTTTTGACCGACTTCATAAAACGCCCATTCATGCCATTTTCTAAGTAATTTTCTATGGCAGTTTCCCCAATAAAGGGCAGCACATTTTCCTCATTTTCTGGGAAAAATAGCAGAGAAGGCGTTGTAAATAACTTAACAACTTCGTTTGTTTGGGTATCTAAAATGGCAAGTGTGGAATTTGTTGTGCCGAAATCTATGCCGTAGATGTATTGTTTTGTCATGGAGAAAATGCGGTTTTTGCTTTTTTCTGTTTTTTTTGCTACCTTTGCCCTTAGGAATGAAACGTAAATAAGTTGATGATTTTATAGTCCCGTAGGGACGCGATATTTATAGAAAAAAATATGTCCCGTTCCCCCTCTTGCTTTTCGTGCTTGCATGAAAAACGCAATAAATTGGGGAAAATCCTATTTTCTATAAATATTTCGTGCCTACGGCACTAAGAAATACTCAAAATGACTGTTATAACTAACTCGTCAAGTTATTTATTTTTCAATCCTTAGGAACGGAAAATAAATAAGTTGATGATTTTATAGTCCCGTAGGGACGCGATATTTATAGAAAAAAACATGCCCCGCTCCCCCTCTTGTTTTTCGT
>JAYUZN010000095.1:0-16073 GCA_043751755.1 Bacteroidota bacterium
CTTTTGCTCACTTCTTCTAAGAGCCTGTTTTTCAAGCGATAAAAGGCATTTTTGTTCTCCTCATAGAGCTGAAAAGCGATTTTTTGCTCGTCATATTTGTCTTTTTTATGATGAATTTCATCAAATAACGCAATGTCTTTGCGCGACTCCTCGTCATTTGTACGGGCAGCATAGAGCTTGAAATGTCGTATTTCCTCTTTGCGCATGGCGCAAATAATTTGATTGAGTATGTCCATAATAACGATAGTTCACGCAGATTCACGCAAATGGAGACGCAGATTTTCACAGATAATTTGCGAAAATCTGCGTTTTTTAATCTGCGGAAATCTGCGTGAAATCTGCAACAAAAATAGCAAAAAAATGGAACATTGCCTCATTTCAACGCCATTTCCAACTCTTCTCCATATTTCTCCAAAATGGCTTGCATTCTTTTTATATCTTCGTCTGCCTGCCACATTTTGACTTCTTTGCTGGCGGCTAAGGCTTCTGAAATGCCTTTTTTTGCTGCTTTTGCCTCCTTTTTTTCATACAAAACCGCCATTTCTTGCAAAGCTACTGCCATTTCTGCAATCACAATATTTTTTTCAATTTCTTGCACAGGGCTTTTAAATTTCCGTTCTGCGGGAAAAAAAACAGCTTTATTTTCCACTTCTTTCGCATTTTTTTGAAGGTCAAAATACGTAACTTTCAGGGCGATTGCCTGCGATTGTGCCTGTTTTTCTTTGATTTTGAAGAGAAAAATTTGGGTCAAACCTGCATTCATGTTTTTGAGCGTAAAATGCAACGTATTCCCTTGAATAATAGGCGAATAGCCATACACTTTCTCAATTTCTATCTCGTCAGGAATGGTGATTTCCATTTCAATCTCCTTTGCCACAGACGAAAGCAAAGCCTCTGCTTCTTCATTAAAAACCTTTTCGATTTGAGCTGCGTCATGGATAAAATGAATTTGACATCTGTCCTTCTCGGTCAATTTGCGCGAAAGCTCATTGTTAAAATCCACCCCTACGCCAATAAGGGCAAAATCTATGTCATATTCTTCTCTATAAACGTCCGAATGTTGCACAATTTGCGCAGGATTGAGTTCGCCCGAATTGGTGAGTGCATCTGTCAAAATCACCAAACGATTCACATATTTCTCCGAAACATTTTTGACTAACTCCTTGTATCCCAGCAGAATACCTTTGTCCAAGTCTGTTCCGCCCCGCACTTGTATTTTGTCAATCGCAGCCAATATTTTCCCCAAATCATTGGCACTTGTAGCAGGCAAAATAACATCAGCTTCTGTGTCAAATTCGACAATAGAAATGCGGTCTTGCGGGCGCAATTTTCGCACAAAAACCGCCATTGCCAACTTGGTTTTTTCTATCTTTTCGCCCGACATAGAACCACTTCTGTCTATCACAAGGCAGATATTCACAGGCTTGTAATAATTTTCCTCGCCTAAACGATGGGTTGTAAAGCCGATTTGCAAAAAAGTTGCGCCATTCAAGTTGCTCCAACTGGCATCTATGCCTACATTTTTGTCGCCCGTAGGCATAGGGAGTTTGTGGCGATGATAGTTCAAATACTCCTCGACTACCACATCTTGTGGCGCAGGAATACGGGCTTGATGCTGTTGCGAATAGCTTTGACTCATGCCCATAGAAGCGGAGGAGTAGCCTGATTGTGCCACCGAAAACAAGGAAATTGTGCCAAATAGAATGGCGAAGATTGTCTTTTTCATAATACTGTTTTTCACGCCTGATTTTGCAGATGATAGCAGATTTTCGCAGATAAGTGGCGTGTATAAATCTGGGGCAAATCTCCCTGCATCTGCCCGAAAAAAAGCGAAAAAGGCTTGTAAAACCCTTGTAAAACTTTTTTTTCACTTTACAAACCCTTTTTCAAAGGTTTTTCCGTAAATTTGGGGCATGGAAAACGAATATTTGCATAGTTTTGAGCTACTCAAGCGACAAATGGTGGAAACTTGTCGTGTGGCTTTTCCGTACCTGCCCCATGATTTGCAGGGGTGGAAAGGGGCAGAAATCGCTTGTTTTCAAGAGGTATTGGAAGAAAAAACGAAGGGCAGAATTAGTGAAAAATCGTTTTACAATTATTTCAAAACGGGAAAAATACCGCGAGAAGATGTATTGGATTTGTTTGCTCAAATGGTAGGCGAAATTCATTGGAAGGATTTTGTGCATAAAAATAAAACAAGCGAAAATCTGCCTTTTTCCGTACAAGCAGAAAATATAGCGGAAATAAGGGTAAACGAAACGCCTCCTAAATCTTTTGTTATAAACCGAAAAATAGTTTTGGGCGTTTTTGTAGGATTAGGCTTGATATGTGGGCTTTTTTATGCTGCCAAACAAAAAACGGCTACTCATTTGATGACGAGAATTTGCTTTGAAGATGCTTATACGCACCGCCCGATTGTGGAATCTGTGGAGGTGTATATTATAAACGACAAGGCAAAACAGGTTTTTCGGAGTGATTCTATGGGCTGTGTGGTTTGGGAAAATAGGGCAGAAAGGCTTTCTTTTTGTATAAAATCGCCTTATTACAAAGCCGATACTTTGCAAATAAGCGGAAATGAGCAGCAAACAGTTTTGCTCAAACCTGATGACTATGCCATGATGATTCGCTTGTATGCAAGTGGCAAGATTGAGGATTGGGAGGCGCATTTGGGGCGTTTGGAGGCTATGTTTGCGGCTGATGCAGCCATTTTTCAGATAGAACGGGAAACAGGCTATATAATGGAGGTTTGGAATAAAGGGGAGTTTATTGAGAAATTGACGACTCCCATTCCGAGTTTGCAGCAATTGGAGGTCTTGGAAACGGAATATAATCCTGAGAAGGAGATTCGGGTGCTACGTTTTTGGCAAAAGTAATACAAAAAAATCATGAAGAATATACTCATTTTCGCTTTGTTTTTGACAATGAATCGGCTGTTTTCGCAGTCGTCAGGGCATGAAAATATGCCGCAAACGGGTTTTTATGCCGCTACTTTGTCTCAAACCCAATTGGACGTTTTTTCGCGTAGGGCAAGCCAGAAATTGCAAGATTTTGGGGCGGCTTTGCAGGTGATAGGCAATGCGGAATATCCCATGCAGATGCGTGAAAAAAGCAAGCTGTCTGCGCTGAAAATGCTTGAAAATGATAAAGTATTTTATAATGTTAAAAACTATCCTTTGCCCAGAAAAAATATTTCTATCCAAGATTATTTAACTTATTTGCTACAAAACCCGCAAAAAATGGCTGTGCAGGATATTCAAGTGAGTGCCGCTTTTCATAGAACGGCTTCGGAATTATATACAGCAAACTACACTTTTCAGTGGATTTTGGGTGAAAACAAATATCCTTTTTCGGCAACTCTTTTGCTCAAAAAAGTATGGAAAACCTTTGGTACAGAAAAAAAACAGGTGTGGGAGATTACAATTTCGCAAATAAAAGAGGCTTAACAATAGGGAAAACAAGCCTTTATCAGCTTTCATCAGCTTTCATCAGCGAGACCATACGTACCATATCTTCTACCGAATGAGTCGGGAAATTCGCAATCCGAATCTGCCTGCCTTTGTTGCGCTCATAGCCGTCTCCCATCGCAAAACCTCGCGCTTTGAGGGCAGAAATAAGCACCTGCGAATCTTTTTTTGTGTCAATCGTCAGGACAGTAGGCGAGCGAAATGCCTCATTTTTCACATAAAAATCCAAGTTTTCATGCTGCGTTACTGCCTTTTTTATTAGCTCATATTTTGTCCAAGTTTCTTGCCTTATTTTTTCTATTCCTGTTTTTAACATATCTTCTGCCACTTTCCCCAACAAATAAATGCCCAACACATTAGGCGTTTCTACCGTTTGAAATTGGGTAGCTTTTTTCCACATTTGCGAAAAACGGTGATAAGAACCTGTTACAAATCCTTGATTTTCCCTTAAAATAGCCTTTTCCAAGACCCGCTCACTTGCAATCAAAACCCCTAAGCCTGCGGGCAAACCAAAACCTTTTTGTACCGAAAAATACGTGGCATCTATTTTCTCAAAATCCACTTCTGCAAAGGGAATCGAAGAAACCACATCTAAACTGAGCAAAGTCGCAGGGTTTGCCGCTGCATATTTGTACACCTCCGTCAAAGGCTGCATTACGCCCGTAGAGGACTCATTGTGCGTAAAATTAAGCAAATCTATCGCTTTTTCTCCTGTTTTTTCTGCGAAAAAAAAGCCCCCTCCCCATTCCGTTTCTATCTTGCTACAAGGCTTTTGCAATTCCTGCGCAATGGCAAAAAACCTTTCCGAAAATGAACCATTTACAAAATGCAGGCTTTGCTGTGCCACACAATTTTGCAACAAACGCTCCCAAATCTCGGTCGCAGAGGCAAAAAAGAGAATCTGATGCGAGGCAGGAATCGCCAACAAAGTCCGCAACATCTCTGTAGTATGTTGATGCACAGCTTTATACGCGGCACTTCTGTGCGACATAGCGCAAATATCATTTGCCAAAGCGGTTTGTATATGCCCTGCAACGGTAGGATAGAGCTGCGAGGGACCAGGAGTGAAATATGTCATATAAGTCCTATTTATCTATAAAAATCTACTACTTTTTGCAAAATACCGAGCAAAAGGGGCAAATTCCCTAAATAATATCGCTCCATATCTACGTAAATAATGTTATGTTCTAAGCGTAAAAATAGCCACTCTGTACCACTTGTGCAGGCTCCATAAATCGTTTCTATGGGGGTTCCTTTATGTTGATTATAAATACGAACCCCCAACATCTGAGCAGTCGCTTGTGGAATAGCTTTGTCAATTTTTCCGATTTTTGCCTCAACTACCGTAATTATCGGCGTTTTGAGGGCGGGCATATAGGGCGACTTTGCAAAGATAAAATCACATTCTCCCGTCAGTTCATTTTTTTTATCTGCCACAATGCTTTCTCCCGAAAAAAGCTGAATAATATCTCGATTCCTTTTCCGAATTTCGTCCATAATGGGGCGAATGATGGCTTCTGAAGCCGCTTTTTCGGTAGTAATAGCCGCTTCTTTAGCATCTTCCATAGATTCTAACAAGTGAGCAGAAGGCATAATTTCTGCTACTTCGGGAAATAAATTTTCTTTTTGCAAAACTATCCCAAACAAATCCGCTAATTTGTCGAAGGTAAAATTTCTATATGACATAAATATATCGTTCTTAACAGCAAAGATATAACAGGATTTGATACTATACAAAAAAACATCATACCTGTATGAGATATGATGTTTTGTGGTAAACAGAGTGCCAGACTTATCTGCGGTCAAATCTGCGTTCATCTGCGTGAAAATAAGGCATCAGATTTGCAAATCTCTTATATTTTGCGTATTTTTGCCGAAAATAAATTTATCTTAAATTATGTCAAATTTTAGCGACTGGAAACTCGCCAAACTGAATAAGCGTTTTGAATTGAATCGTAAGGCTTCTATGCCACTCGAAGTTTCATGGAGAAATAATCAAGTAGCCTTAACGGAACATGACCAATATTTTTTGTCCAAGATGCAAAGTAGGTTGCCGGACAATATTTTTTTCTGGAATGAATTAGAACTTATCCAAAATTTTATTGGTCCTCTTTTTTCGTGGATAGATTTTACCAACAAAAACGCTAATATCTTCAATGAACGCACATTTAAAGCCGTTGTAGATGGCGAAGAACTGAAAGGAGAGCCTGATGCTATGATTGCCTCTGGGCATGATGAGCCAGAAAAGCCTTTTTTTTGCTTCCAAGAATACAAAAAAGAGGTAGATTCCCCCCCTTTATCCCCCCAAATTGGGGGGATAAAGGGGGGAGACCCCGCAGGACAGTGTTTAGCCGCAATGCTCGCTGCGCAAGAAATAAATGAATACAAGTATCCTGTATATGGCATTTATGTGGTGGGGCAGAACTGGTATTTCATTACCTTAAAAGGGAAAGAATATGCCATTTCTGCCTCATTTTCAGCTGTTTCTGACGAGATTTATGCGATTTTCCAAAGACTTTTGTGGCTCAAAGAAACCATTTTTGAGTGGGTAAAAAGTGAATAGGTTCTCGCAGATGATAGCAGAAAAACGCAGGTACGCACTTTTATTATCTGCGAAATCTGCTCAAATCTGCTCAAATCTGCGTTCATCTGCGTGAAACCCGAAGCCTACTTCTTAGCCACTTTCAAGCTCTGCACCCTATTCCCTTCCGCATCTTTTATTTTCAAGAAATACAAACCTGCACTCCATTTCTCGATATTCGCCTGCGTTTCAAGCGAAATAGGCACTATTTTTTCCATGACTTTTCCCTCCACATTCGTAACGATAATTTCTCCAAAATTGCTGCTTGACTGTTAGAGAAAATAACCTAATGGATTAGCTCAATTTATGTTTTTGATTTTGGGTTACATTTTCGACTGTCCATGTCATTTGTTTCACAAAAAGAGATTTTCTTTCCACACAATTCTGCTTATGACATAGCCCACATTGTGCAGAAAGGCAGCCATCTGTATGAATAGAAAACTCTACATTTCCCTGAAAATGGGCAGTTAATGTACTTGTTATCACGTCAATTTCGGCGTGTGCTTGATTCACATTCAAGAACCAAGGCACTGTTATATGGCAGTCAATGTGAAACAAACCCGCATAATTTACGACCCGTAAATGATGAATATCTATCAGATTTTCGGTTCTATGTTTTTGCATTTCTGTAATGATTTGCGCTATCAAAGCCTCGTCTGCCTCGTCCATAATGCCCGAAACCGACTGCCGCAAAATGTGGTAGCCTGTGCGAATAATGACAAAAGCAAAGAGAATCGCAACCGCACTATCGAGCCATTTTATTTGGGTAAAATAGAGTAAAACCAATCCTATGACAAGCCCTATTGTCGTATAAGTATCTGATTTTAAATGTGTTCCACTTGCAATTAATGCCAAAGAATTGTTTTTTTTGCCTGTACGAACACAATATTCTCCTACTACATAATTGAGGATTGCCGTTATCAAAATGAGCAGAATCCCGTCATCTATTTGCTGAATTTCTTGCGGAGAAGTCAAATGATAGCCTGCCTCATACAAGATGACAAAGCCCGCCACAATGACCAAAGTTCCTTCTATGCCGGCGGACAAAAACTCAACTTTGCCATGCCCATACGGGTGGTCAGCATCGCGGGGTTTTGCAGAAATATAGAGGCTATACAAACCAATAAAACCTGCTATGACATTTACAATGCTTTCTAATGCGTCAGTTAAAATCGCAACGGAATTTGTGAGGTAAAAAGCTGTTATTTTTAGCATAAATAACATAACAGATACTACCACCAAAACCTGCTGAACCCTAAGATTGCGCTTTTTTATTGCCGACATAATGATTTGTTTTTCTCGCAGATGAACGCAGACTAAGGCAGGTTTCGGAGATGTAAATAGTGTTTTATCTGCGAAATCTGCTATCATCTGCGAAAATCTGCGTGAACTAAGCGATGAAATGCGCAATTCCAAACGCTGCCGCCGCCGCCAAAACTCCAATCAACACCGTTTTGAGCGCGCCTTTAAACGGAGATTCCCCCGTAAGTTTGGTTTTGACATAGCCAAACACAAATAAAAACAGAATAGTAAGAATACCCGAATATAACAAACCTGTTTTGGGGTCATTTGTCATAAAATACCCAATCAAAGGCACAATTCCTCCCACAATATAGGAAAAGCCAATGGTTGCAGCACTTTGAGAAGCCCGTTGCGGGTGCGGCTCTTCCATGCCCAACTCAAAACGCATCATAAACTGTACCCATTTGTCCTTGTCTTGACTCAATTCTTCTGCCAATTTGTCTTGCAAAGCAGGGCTAATTCCATATTCCGCAAAGACCTCTTTCACCTCCTCCTTTTCCCTTTCTGGCACCATTTCCACCTCCTTATACTCCCGTTTGAGTTCTGCCTGATAATGCTCTACTTCCGTTCTGCCCGCCAAATATCCGCCAAGCCCCATTGCAATAGAACCTGCAACAATCTCGGCAATCCCCGCCGTAATGATTACCTGATTTGTGGCAATACTCGTAAGCCCTGCCGCAAGTGCGAAAGGCACAGTCAAGCCGTCAGACATGCCTATAACAATGTCTTTCACTGTGTCCGAAGCCGTAAAATGTTCTTCGTGGTGAGGGGGGTGCATTATATTTTATATTTTTTCACGCAGATAAACGCAGGTTTAACCGCAAATTTTTCTTTAATCTGTGGAAATCTGCGTCCCTAATCTGCGGAAATCTGCGTGAAATTCCAAACAAACGCTGCAAAATTACGACAAAAATTTGATTATAAATCCGCATAAATCGAATATGGAACAAAAATTAAATAACTTGCCATTTTTCTCACCACTAAGGCACGAAGAAACACAAAGCTGTATGGTAAAAGAAGATATCTAAGCTATACTTTTTCTTTCTTAGTTTCCTTTGTGCCTTAGTGGTAAATTAGGATTTTATTCTTTTCGTGTTCCTATGCAATTTGCGCAGCTATATTTTCAGCACTTGTTTCAGCACTTTTGTCTTTTCGCGGCTACTGATAATCTCTTTTTCATTTGCCATAATGATTTTGAAGCGATTGCCAAACCATATAACAATCTCTTTCACTTGCGAAAAATTGATAATAGTAGAGCGATTTACGCGAAAAAACTTGTCTGTAGGAAGGCGTTTTTCAAAGGTTTCAAGCGAATGATTGAGGATATACGATTTTTCTTTGGTAAAAAGGCGCACACTTCTTTCCTCAATTTCCATACATATAATATCCTCATAATCAATGAGTTTGTACCTATCTCTTGTCGGAACAGGGATTTTGGACGCAAAGGCAATGGGCAACTCCTCCTCATTTTCGGGCGGATTTACCTGCCCAATTTTCTCTTTATCCAAATGGGAGTTTCCATTATTTTTCAACGCCCTTTGCAATGCTGCTTCCAATCTATCTTGATTAAAAGGCTTGAGCAAATAATCCATTGCATTGATTTCAAAAGCTTTGACCGCATGTTCGTTATAAGCTGTTGCAAAAATAATCATAGGCGCGTCTTCTGGGTCAAGACTTTGCGCGACTTCTAAGCCATTTTTGCCCGGCATTTCTATATCCAAAAACACAATATCTGGGTGGTGTTGCTCTATTTTTGCCAAAGCCTCAATGCCATTTTCTGCCTCCCACAGCTCCTCTACTACGTCAAGGGCTTCTAACATACGCCTCATTTTATTGCGTGCAGGTGCTTCATCATCTGCGATTAAAATTCTTAGTTTTTGCATAATTTTTTGCTAAATTTGAAATCTGTTTGCAAGTTGAGACATATTTTCCATACAGACAAAAAAATTCTGCAAAGCGGTTATTTTTTGTGTCTGTTTGGTCAAAATCAAAGATAAATAGTTTTTTTTCGCAAAAAGGAATATCTTTGCCTCCTACTTTCATCTGCGAAAATCGGTGAGACCACATAAAAAGGTAAATCGAAAATTCCTGTGTAATGAATATTTTTTTTGTCTCACTTATTATCGATAATTCATCAATAAATTTTATATCATGTCGAAAAAATTTTCAAGCATTCTCATGGCAGCAGCAATCCTCTGTTCTGCCGTATATGCGCAGCAACGAGGCACAGAAGGAATGTGGATGCCCCTCAAAGTCAAGGAGTTGAACTATGCCGCTATGCAACAGTTAGGCTTCAAATTGGGAGCTGAAGGCGTGTACTCTACCACAGAAATCAGCCTCAAAGACAAAGTAGTTCGCCTCAATGGAGGCTCTTGTACCGCAGAAGTTATTTCTGGAGAAGGATTATTGCTTACCAATCATCACTGCGCGTATGATGCTGTAGCAAGTTTGAGTAGTGTAAAAAACGACTTTTTAACAGACGGTTTTTGGGCAAAAACACACGAAGAAGAACTGCCTATTCCTGACGGCTTTGTGAGCTTTTTGGTACGTATGGAAGAGGTAACGAAGCAAGTATTGGGAGAGGATAGACCCGAAACTGACGGCGGAGTGATAGAAAAGCGCAAAGAGGAGCTTATCGCAAAAGCCAAAGAAGGCAATGAGTATTCCGTAGAAATCAAAGAAATGTTTAACGGAAGTGAATTGTATCTATTTGTATATGAGGATTTTAACGACATTCGTATGGTAGGCGCGCCGCCGTCCTCTATAGGCAAATATGGCGGAGATACCGACAACTGGATGTGGCCCCGTCATACAGGAGACTTTTCTTTGATTCGGGTGTATGCCAACAAAGACAACAAACCTGCCACTTATTCGAAAGACAATGTGCCTTACAAACCCAAAGCTTTTTTGCCGATTTCGCTCAAAGGCGTAAAGGAAAATGACTATGCCATGATTATGGGCTATCCGGGCAGTACAGACCGCTATCTTACGTCTTCGCAAATCAATTTTGCCCTCGACCAAACGAATGGCGACC
The DNA here is from genome assembly GCA_043751755.1 of Bacteroidota bacterium. GTDB lineage: Bacteria > Bacteroidota > Bacteroidia > J057 > J057 > JAAFHL01. The sequence goes on from JAYUZN010000095.1 coordinate 10,382, forward strand.
GTGTGAAACTGATGGGGCAAAAGTTGGAAACCATGAAAAAATACATGGACGTAAATGACACAATTCGCATTGGCATGGCTTCTAATTATGCGAGTTTGGCAAACTATTGGAAGTACCTCATTGGGCAAACCATGATGTTAAAACGCTATGATGTAGCGGGCGTAAAAGGCGCGGAAGAAAAAGAATTTGTGAAGTGGGCAAATGCGGACGGCAAACGTAAAGCCAAATACGGCAATGTTATAGAAGAAATGGAAAACTTGCATAAAGGCTATAATAACATTGATAAATTCGTGAGTTATTTCCAATTTGCGATGTTAGGACCACAAGCAAGTACGATTGCAGCATCTTTTATGCGTTTGCAAAATGGCTTGGCTACGGCAGGAGGCGACAAAGACAAAATGAAGAAAATGTCCGAAAAAACGGCTACAAGGGTGGAAGAAGCCTATAAAGAGTTTTTTCCTGCCGAAGATAAAGAGCTAATGTACAAGTCTTTATGGTCTTTTTACAAAGATATTCCTGCCGATATGCAATCAACAGCTTTCAAAGGAATATGGACTTCTAAGGTAGCCAAAAAAGGAAAAACACCCGAAGATAAATTGAGATTGTGGGTAGAGGCAGCTTACAAAACTTCTGTTGCTACGAACGCCGCACGTGCGAAGGCGTTTTTGGCAAATCCTGACCCAAAAGCATTGGACAATGACCTCTTAGTGAACTTGATAGCAGGCACTTTTACGGCTTTTAGAGAAAAAGTAGCTCCTTTGTATGGCGCACACGAGGAGCAAGTCGGCGCAATTCTCAAAACCTATACAGAAGGCTTGCGCGAAATGCACAAAGACAAAACTTTTTATCCTGATGCCAATTCTTCTATGCGGGTAACTTACGGAAAAGTCTCTCCTTATTATCCAAAAGATGGCATTTTCTACGACTATTACACAACCCTCGATGGCGTAATAGAAAAAGAAGATAACACAAATGAGGAGTTTACGGTTCCTAAAAAATTGCATGATTTGTGGGTAAGAAAAGACTACGGACAATATGCGATGCCAAATGGCAAAATGCCTGTTTGTTTCCTCACCACAAACGACATAACCGGCGGCAACTCTGGCTCTCCTGTCATGAACGCACAAGGCGAATTGATAGGTTGCGCCTTTGACGGCAACTGGGAGGCAATGGCGGGCGACATTTACGTTTTCCCAAATTTGAATCGCACGATTGCGGTAGATATTCGCTATGTCTTGTTCCTCATCGACAAATATGCGGGCGCAACGCATATCATAAAGGAGTTGGATATTAGAAAATAAGCCGTTTACGAGTGTGAGAGATAGGCGAAAATGGCTGATATAAGCAAGCGTGGCGTACTTTTGAAAAGTGCGCCACGCTTCGCAGTTAGAAGTGAAGGCTTCAAATTCTTAATAAACCGTTGCCCTCCAATATTTTTCCTGCTCTCCGTCTTTGATTTCGTCCGAAAAAAGGAAAAAATATTCCTCATCAGGAAGATTTACGTCCACTTTGCCGCTAAAAAAATAAGAAATCATTTTTTATGCCTAACTTGCGCTCAAATGATTCACGATAATTACAGATTTCTATGCTTAACAACATTACACCTATTGTCTTACGATTAGTAATTGCCAATGTGTTGGTATTTCTTGTATTAGCGTTGGGAGAAAATTTTATAGATGCTGATATGTACAATAACATATCACATTATTTGATTTTATTCAAGTCCAACTTGATTATTCATAGAAATATTCCTGACTATTTTTTGCCCATACAAGTTGTTACTTCTTTTTTTGCGCACAAAACGCTCTTGCATATCGTATTCAATATGTGGGCATTAATCAATTTTGGCGCTATAATAGAAAGGGTATTTGGGGCAAAACGCTTTTTAACGTTTTATTTATTTTGTGGCGTGGTAGGTAGCACCTTAGTTGCCTTATTTGACCCTACGCCTAATCCCGTCTTAGGCGCGTCAGGAGCTATTTTTGGCTTGATGACGGCTTTTGGCATCTATTTTCCGGAGCAAAAAATGACCTTTTTCGTCCCAATTCCGATAACACTTAGTGCCAGAAATTGGGTATATGCTTTTGGAGGCTTTTCTTTGTTGATGGTTATTTGGAATTTTGTGAGTCCTGAAGGCTATATGGGCGGAAATATCTCACATTTTGGGCATCTTTCGGGCATGGTAGCCGCACTTATTTTCTTTTATTCGGGGATTGGGAGCAAACTGACATGATGGTTTCACGCAGATTTCCGTATTTCACCGCAGATTTTCGCAGATGAGTTTACGCAAAAATTGTTTTTACAGCCACGAATTGCACTAATTTTCACGAATTTGGGCTGTTAATTCGTGTAATTCGTGGCAAAATGCGTTATTTTTCTGCGAAAATCTGCGCGAAATCAAAGACTACTCAACGCACTTTTACATTTATTCTCCAAGCCACTTTGATAAGAATACTCTTTGTAAACAAGTGCTTTTTTATAATAAACCCGCGCCTCCTCTGTAAACCCCTGCAAACGAAGTACTTCGCCAATATAAAAACAAGAATAAGGCTGCATGTACAAGGCTGTTTCGGGCGTTTTTTCGGCTATACACATCAAATAATTCGTTTTGGCAGCCGTCCAATTTTGCTGCGCATTATAAATTCGCCCATATCTGTAATACATTTCCGTTTTTTGCTCGGACGAAAGTGAGCCTATATTTTGTTTTACATTCTCTAACACTGCAATACTCTTGTTCCAATAGCCGCCATCACAGAGGTTTCTTGCCCGAAACAAAGCCTTAATCGTTTGGTTAGGATTTGCGGCATAAAAGCGTTTGGCAGTCGTGAAAGCATATTCATCTTCATCAAAACCCGAACGCTTGGCACTGTTTACTTTGGCAAAATAAGTCTTAGCAGTCGTATAGTCGTTTGTGAGTAAATGGCTCATTCCTAAGCGAAAATTCGCATCTGTCTTGTAAATACTGCCTTTATTTTGGGCAATAAAATTGGCAAAAAAAGTTTTGGCTGTCGCATAATCTTCTTTAAAATAATAACTTTTGCCCATCACATAATCCCAAAAAGGAATGAAAAATACTTGGGGGTCATTCAGATATTGACTGCGTTTTGCGAGCAAAGTTAAGGCTTTTTCATTTTGGTAATTACTCATATAACCTCCTATTAAAAAAAAGTCTGTAACAATGCTTTCGCCCGATATTTTTTGCTCTGCTATCAAATATTGAATGGCATCTTTTGGATTGCTTAACATGCTTTTTTGGGCATAATACAACACAAAATTCGCCTCCCAACGCATGATTTCTCCTTTTTCTGCCGCCGTTTTGAGTTGCTGCATACCCGTTTTCAAGTTGCCTTTATAGCCTAAGGCATTTGTGAGCCATTGATATTTTTGCGGAACACCCGACAAAATAACATTGTACATACCCAACATTTTTTGGGTAGAAGCATCATTGGGAAAAAGTTTTTTGTTTGCCTGAATGTGATTGTAAGATTCTCGAATATGCAAAGGGGCTTTTATATAGTCGCCTCTCAAAAACTCAATAATGGCTTTTTTTCCATAAAGCTCTGATAAATAGGCATTTCTACGCGCATCTGTGTTCGGTAGTTTTTCGATTTCGGCAATGGCATTGTCCCAACTTTCCTGCATTTCATTGAAATAAGTTATATCTTGGGTCGCCAAATACTTGTAAACGGCAATATTTACCCGATAAAAACCATTGTCTTCGGAGGAAAGGGACGCTAATTTCTCGCTTGCTGCGGCAAGGTGAAATTTTTCTATGTCGGCTTCTACCAGCGTTTTCAGGCTTTGGGAAGGAGTCGAAAAGGCTGAAAAACAGGTGATTAGGAGGAGAATGAGGTAGATTTTTTGCATAGATAAGTAGTTGAAAGTTATAAGTTGAGCGTTGAAAGTTAGTATAATTACTTAATAATGAATAATTTAAGTTAAAAATATATTCCTAATTTATTTCTCACTCATACTTATTAGTTGAAAACAGATGCTAAGGAAGTTACAAAGTCTTTGAGACTTTGGTTATAAGCAATATATTGATTGAGGTTTTTCTTTTTGGCAAAAGGTTCAGAAATCAGTTTGTATTTCACACTCACCTCTCGTCCTTTTAATTTTTGATATGCCTCTTTTCCCTGCAATTCCTTTTTAGGCATGGCTATTCCGCCTGTATCTTTATCTTGTTGTTTGGCAAAAATGGTCAAAACCCAAGCATCTATTTGTCTAATACAAATAGCATATAATATATTTTCTGTATAATTTTCCGCTAACCATTCATTCACTTTTTCAATAATTCTGTTTCTCATTTCTACTGAAAATGCATGAAGCCCTATTTCCTTGATATTCAGTCCTTCTTGAACCCCATATTCTGAACAAATATCTGTATCTAACTGTACGATCATATATTTTTCCCCTACAGTATTGTCAAAAAAGTCTTCAAAAGGTTCCCTACTTATACAATCATTTTTTACATTTGTCCAACTTCCAAAAGCCTTGTTATTTTCTACATTTTCTTTCCCATTGCTATCCCATTCATCAGCCGCAATATCGGGACGAATGAGCCTTATATCTTTGTGTTCTACCCCAAAAGCATACAAAATGTTTCGTAATACAAATTGGTCGGCACGCCCTTCTGCAATAATTCCTATTTTCATGCTTAAAAATCTTGAGAAATTCCGCCTAAATAGCCCCTTGTCCAAAGTTCCGAAAGTTTGAGCCTGCGCCCTTCTTTTTGTTCATGTTCTGGCTTTATCAAAATTCTTTCGGTAGTGGTTTGTCCGATATTATTTCTCGCAACTACAAACAGCCGTATTTCGTCATCAAACAAATTCAGCCCGTCTAAAACAGCAGGATTGTGCGTAGTTATAAGCACTTGTTTGTCGTGTTCTTTTGCCAATTTGCACATTTCTGTCATCAAATGACGGCAAAGGTGCGGATTTAGCCCTGTTTCTATATTGTCAATGGCGAAAAATTTTGCTGTTTTGGGGCTAATTAATACAGTAAGGTAAAATAACACATGCAAAATTCCTTCATTGGCATTTTCTACAGAAAAAACATTATTTTTTTTCTGCATAAATTTATCCCGAAAATACAATAAAGACTTACTTTGATTGAGTTTGTAGCCTTTGAGCTTCAATTTATCTTTTTCATCTATAAAAAAATCCTCAAGCCAGCCAATGGAATAGATATATTCGCGCAATTCTGCTAAGTCTTTTTCGGCTAACTGCCCTATCATCACATCTAAATTTTCGCCATAAATGCCTTTTCTGCTCTTTTGAAATTCGGGAATGCCACGCAAGGCAGGTGTGTTGAGGGTGTAGATGAGGAAGTTTTCAAGAAGTTGGTAATTTGCAGATTCTTTGAATTTAAGGTAATTTGTTTTGAATTTTTTAGATTCTTCTAATGATTCTAATTCTAAGATTAAATTATTCGTATTTTGATTAAGCAGGGCTAATATATCTTCTGTTTCTCCCTCTTTTTTATACGATTCAAATAGTAAGCTATAAAGTGTAGCCTTTTCTATTTTACTATTTATGTTATCCATAGACTCATTTCCCCTAGAGAAACCATATTTATTTGTTGAATTATCTGCAAGAAAATTCATGCTTTCCCATTTGGCATAAATATCTTCTTTATTTTCTGGAATCGCTCTGCAATGCAGCTTTCCTTGTGCAAAAGCAATATCTATAAA
>JAYUZN010000096.1:0-2647 GCA_043751755.1 Bacteroidota bacterium
ATTCCTTCAGGCACGTCTGTTTTGTCGTGCGTAGAGGTAAGTATGTTTTCTTGAACACGTTTGAACCAGCTCATTATGAAATGAAAATTGAGTACCGTAGTTGCCATTTTCTAAATGGCAATATTGCTATTTAGAAAATGGCAACTACGGATATGATAATTGATTACAAAGGTAAAAAGAACTATTGATTTTTTGCAAAAGATTTTGTTCATTCCTGAAAACCGTAATTGCCATTTAGAAAATGGCAACTACGGTTTTATAAACCACACCCTTACCTACCCTTCAAAAAATACGTTATATCCCTACATTTGTATCTTATTTTCAATTATCAACAAATAAGTACGAGCGAGAAATAATCTAAGCACATATTTTCGATATATATTATTGATTATGATAAACTTATATTCACTTTCAACTCTCAACTTATAACTTTCAACTACTTATGAATCGTTTTTTCCACGCTTTCCTGTTTCTCGGGCTAACCATGCCCCTTTTGGCACAAGAACGCATTATTTCGGGCAGAGATGCGCTCGCCAAAATCCCTAATGCCCACCTCATTCGCTATGAGGAGTACACCAAAATCCCTACTTTTATCCGTTTTAGTGATAATAATAAAATGGAGAAAAGGCATTTCTCCTCTTTTATTGTCTATCAATTAGGGCTTTCACCGCAGACAACTTGGCTACCTATCAATCAAGAGGCGGACGAATGGGGCTACTTGCATGAACGCTACCGTCAAGTCTATAAAGGCGTTGAGGTAGAAGGTTCTATGCTCATGGTGCAAAGCAAAGCAGGCAGATTGACTACTTTAAGTGGAGACGTGTTTAGTGAAGTCAATCAAGCAGTTACGCCCACCCTTTCCGAAAAAACTGCTTTGAGCAAAGCCTTAGCTTACGTTTCTGCCGAAAAATATATATGGGAAGAATGGAAAGATAAGATTCTACCCAATCATCTTGCCAATCTCAAAGAAGCTCCTAAAGGAAAGCTTGTGTTAGTTCCTTTTCAGGGAAAGGTAGCCCAAAATGACTGGCGTTTAGCATGGAAATTTGATGTCTATGCGTTGAAACCTATGTCGAGACAAGACATATTCATAGACGCAGCAACGGGCGAAGTCGTGCATACTATTGAAAGCATTCACGAAGCTGATGTGGTAGGCTCGGCAAATACGCAATACAGCGGCGTGCGTCCCATTGTTACAGACAGTTTTACAGGCGGGTATCGCTTGCGTGAGGCAGGCAGAAGTGGGGTAGAAACCTACGACATGAATCAATCTACAGACTATAATGTAGCTGTGGACTTTGAAGACGCAGATAATAATTGGAACAATGCGCAAAACTTGGACAAGTCTGCAACTGATGCACACTGGGGAGCAGAAATGTTTTATGATTATTATTCTACCTTCCACAATCGCAATAGCATAGATGGCAACGGCATGAAAATCATTTCCTACGTGCATTATGACGTAGCCTATTTCAATGCTTTTTGGAATGGGCAGTTTGCTACTTTGGGAGATGGTACAGGAAATCCACTTACCTGTTTAGATGTCGTAGCGCATGAATTTACACATGGCGTAACAGGTTTTTCCGCAGGATTGATATATCAAGATGAATCTGGGGCTTTGAATGAATCTTTTTCCGATATTTTTGGAAAATCTGTAGAGTTTTATGCTCGTCCAAACAATGCCTCTTGGATAATAGGAGCTGATTTAGGTGGATTAAATGCCTTCCGTTCTATGTCGAACCCATATAGCAAAGGCGACCCTGACACCTACCTTGGCAATGCGTGGAAAACAGGCTCTGCCGATAATGGCGGGGTTCATAGCAATTCTGGCGTGCAGAATAAATGGTATTATTTGTTGGTAGAAGGAGAAAATGGCGTAAATGACTTGGGAAACACCTATAGCGTTACAGGATTGGGCTTTACAGATGCGTCTAAAATTGCCTATCGCAACCTCAATACCTACCTCACGCCCTATTCAGGCTATTTAGATGCCCGTTTTTATTCCATACAAGGAGCTATAGACATTTTTGGGGCTTGCTCGCAACAAGTAATTTCCACAGGAGAGGCTTGGTATGCAGTCGGCGTAGGCACTCCTTCGCAAGCCGTAGTTACTGCCGACTTTGAGTTCTCTAATCCTATCTTTTGCCAACCTGATACCGTCTATTTTTACAACTATAGTTCCAATAATGCTACTTCTACTTGGAACTTTGGAGACGGAACAACCGCTATTGCAAATACACCTGTAGTAGCGCATTATTATAGCACTTATGGCGTGTATGATGTGCAGTTGATTGTGTCTGGAGGAGCTTGTGGCGCAGATACTTTGCGTATGGATAGCTTGGTGAACGTAGATGCCCTAAATCCTTGCTACTATGTGTTCCCCTCTGCGACTTCTTTGTTTGATGAGCATTGTAGCGGAACTTTGTATGATGATGGCGGTCCCGATTTTGATTATAGTAGCTTTGCCAATGGAACGGTCATTATTCAACCTACGAATGCCTATCAAGTCAATCTGGATTTCTCTATGTTCAAAGTTGCCTTTGATGATACCTTGTATGTATTTGATGGCAATTCGATAACCGCACCTATTATCGGGGCTTATGGCGGAAATACAATTCCTACCTCTTTGCAGTCTTCTACAGGAGCT
>JAYUZN010000097.1:0-7835 GCA_043751755.1 Bacteroidota bacterium
ACTTACCAGAACACAACTACTGTTTGGGATTCTACCCAAAGAATGGTACGTATTTTGCTCAAAGCTGCGACCTATCAGAATGTCCAAACGCAGATTTTGTTGCGCCCGGGCTACACGTTTGAAGAAATGAAATGCCTGGCTAATGGCACATTTCAGACCTGCGAAACGGCTTGTTTGCCCGTTTATGGCACCATTACGCAAACAATAGAAATTCCTGCTGTATATACAGACAGCACTTATTATGAGTTTACGATAAGGGAGGCAGGGCGGGTTAAGAAAATTCCTTGCAAGTAAAGGTTTTACAAGCACAAAAAACGCTGTTATACCCGTTATAACAGCGTTTTTTTGTAGGCAGATTTTTGACATTCCCACACAAAACCCTTATCTTTGTGCTATTATTTTCCTATTCAATTTCAAAAATGGCAAAAAAGTACACCCAAACCGTTATTCCCATAGTCGAAGATGCTCAATTTGCGCAAATGACAATGGGAGAATTGAAAAAATATGTAACCCAATATTTTGTAGAAAACCTGAAGGATAAACAGGTAAGGAATGAAAACAAAAACATTGTCATTTTCCTACCAAAAAGTGGGTTAAAACACATTGCAAATTCAACAAACACAGGCTACATAAGACTAAAAGCCATTACGGTAATGGATAAAATGATGCAATATGCAGAATATACCAACTTCAAAGAGCCTGATGACGACGATGGAAAAAACATATTAGGATATCTTCATTTCAAATCAAAAGTAAACATAGAAGCTAAAACCTATACATTTAGAATAGTAGTACGACTTATCACAACAGGAAAATTCTATTACGACCATTCCGTAAAATTATAAAAAAAACAGCCCCTTTTGAGAAGCTGTTCTTAAAATAGTGCTACGGGGGAGCGTGCCTTTGCCGTGATGAGCCACTATCATTATGCAAATATACGTGTTTTTTGAAAAAAAAGTTGTTTGTAAGAATATTTTATTTGCACATCTCATTTTTTCTCCTTTCCTTTGCTGTACACGAAGTACAAAAAAACGAAGGGCTTGAAAGCAGTCCTATTTTCGTAGGGCTATTTTTATGCCTAAAAACTGCGTTTTCATTGGTTAATATAACAAGAAAAGCGGTTTACCCTTTCCGAGCGGTAGCCCCGTAATCTTGATATTCCTTCGGGTTTATTTTGTTCTGTAGCGGAAATGGGTAAGCCGTTTTTTCTATTTACCCAGCTCAATCCATTAAGATACAGAACAAAATGGAAGCGACAACAAACCAAGCTACAGAAGTCGTAGCGCACGTACTCACTGCACAGGAAGCCAGAATCCTTGAGGCGGTAAAAGATTTCAAAATGATGAAAGACATTTCAGAAATGTTAGAGACCTTTTCAGAAATGTTTGAATTAGCAATCGTCCACGATTGTGTAGATGACACAAATTATCGTTCAACTATGGTGTACGACTATACCACCATAAAACGGCTCATAAAAGGCATATAAGCCGCGTAATCGCAGCGACATAACACAAAAAAACACCTGTCAGGTTTCAAAACCTGACAGGTGTTTTTTTTATTTTATATCGTAGGAAAAATATTGTCAATATCGCTGGAAACGTCATTTATTCCCAAACTCCTTAAATAGCCGTCCGTTTCTTCAATACTTGCATGGCGCATTTGCAGCTGCAAATCTTTGAGTTTCATACCTGCCTTGCAGCAAGCTACAGCCCCCGTATGTTTCCACGAATACAGCTTGTAAACCGCCGTATCAAATCCCATATGTTTTAGGAGATTTTGATGCCTCAAAGCCATATATCTCGCACCCATTGGACCAGATGCTGGGGCGAGTGATGCCGAAAACAGGTAATAATTCGGCTGAAAGCTCAATACGTCACTCTCATAAATAGCCGCCATCAACGGTTTAGGGATATGTACAAATTGCCGTTTTTTGTTTTTGGCAATGTCCGCGCGTACCAAAATCTTACATTCTTCTGGGTAAATGTCTCCTACTGTCAAAAGCCGTATCTCACCGGGTCGAATAAACCCGTAAAAAATAAACTGCACAAACAGCCACAAATACGGCTCTTTTTCTTGCATTTCAGTAGCAATGCGTTTACGCTGATGTTGTTGAAAATATAGGGCGGGCGTTTTACTGTTTTTGAAATGCACACACTTTTCAAAAGGGTTAGGAGATACACCACAATCCTCAAACAAGGACTTCATCAAATCTACATACGCATTTACAGTCGTATTGTGCAAGCCCCTTTTACCTCGTAAATACAGAAAAAATTTATCACAAGCAATGGCATCAAATACAGGCACTACATTTTGCCTACAATACGTTTCAAAGGTATTGAATTTTGATAAATACGTTTGTTTGGTTTTAGGACGTGCGCCCAACAAACGCACCTCAAGTGCGCTTCGCAGTTTTTCGAGATATGCGTATTTTACGGGTTTGGGTTTCCCTTGCAAGGCAGCTATAATATATTGCGCCTCCTTATTTCGGGCTTCGTGGGTAAGCAATTTGGCAGAAATGTAAGATTTTTTCCACCGCCCATTGTCCTTATATTGGACAAACCACCGTTGCGACAAATCGCCTCCAAAATCACGAAGGCAAAAGTTTTTTTTATCCATAACCTAAAAAGTTTTTTAGGCTATGGATTTTTGTCTCAAATATTTGTCTCAATCACTTGATAAAATGCTAATAATCAGCAAGTTACAAAGATATGCGGAGAGAGAGGGACTCCGAAGCCTCCTTACAACTCACTACAAATCAACTACTTATCTCGGTTATGAAAACGGCATATCCGAACTACATACTTCTATTCAATTTTCGTAATATTATTTTAAGGTTTTAGCCTCCATTAGCTTGCCTGCTTTTGAGAGCTTTGAAAAACCATCTATATTTAGCCCTAAAGAGATAAGTCCTGTGCCAAGCCCTATATATCCTGCAAAGTTCGCATTTTTTGGGGCTATGGTAGGTAGGAGCAAGGAAGCTGATGTGCCTACGATTCCTATACTTATCGTTATACTTGATAGCGTAACTCACACCATTCTATTAATCTTTGGGCATGAGAAATTCCCTTTTTTATTACGTCCACATCTAAGGTGCCATCATAGCCCATGGATTGATGTAAGATATTGTAGGCTTCATTAAAATAGCTCAATATCTTTCTGTCCTTTTGGCTCAATGCAAGGCGATAGGTATCTACACTGGGGCGATTGCGCTTTTTTGCCTGAATGGATAAGACCGCATCTAAGGCTATCAGCACACCGTTCCAAGCGGTATTGCCTGCCATACGGGTATATTTCGAGTCTTCATAGAAGTCCCCTTGTTTTATCGCTTTTTCGGAAAGAAGCTCGTCTGTATTTTCTAAATAGCGTTTGGCTTCTTCTATCGGATTTTTTCTTATAGGCATTGTGTTACTTTTTTTTGAGAAGTGAATAATTTAGTATCTTTGCAAGAAATATTAGTAATATGTCTCATTTCAAAAATTTAGCGATTGAGCAGCAAAATGATTGCATGGAAATCGCAGAGAAATTAGAAGCGGCAAAAAAGTGCATTGAGGTTTACCAATTCAAATATGCTCACTTTTTTCCTTCAGAGGATACCCTTCTCTCGGAGGGCGAAAAAGCATTTGGCTGTCGCTTGCACATCAACGCAGGCATCGTGGGCATCATCGAAAACAGTCCCAAACAGCTTATAGTGCAGTTCCGATAGCTTGGTGCAAAATTCATTTTTTGCTTATCTTTGTCACATTAATGATTTTCAATATGTTCAAAATTACAGTAAAACAAGACTTCGGTGTGTATGATGGGGGCGGGAAAGTACCCCTTCACAAGGAATGGGTACTCACTTTTTTCGGTGTGCGGTTGTTCACGTATCGAAAAGATGTTATTGAGCGTTTCAAATAACGACTATTACGTAGTCTGCAAACAGGCAAGTAAAAACTTGTCTCGCCTTACTTCGCTATTAACAAACCAGATACACCAAGCAAGGGTGCTATCTATGGCTTCTATTATCATTTTTGGACTACCCAATACCTGCCCTGACTTTAGTTCCACAACGTCACCTACTTTTAATTGTTCCATAACTTATTTTTTTTTTAATAGTGAAATAATATCCTCTTTATCTGTCACCTGCTGCTTCAGTCAGGTAGCCGATTTCTACACGTAGAATATCGAAATAGCCAGAGAGATTATACATTATGCAAAAAGTCAGATTCCGACATCACTTCTATTTTTTGTCCTTGAGCTAACAGTTTCGCAGCTTTTTCTTGTTTGCTACTCATGCCATCTGCTCCTACTATTCTGAAATCTTGCTGACCTACAATCAAGAAATCCGTTTTGGCATTTACGCCGCTTTGAGGAATGCCTCCAATATCAGCTACTATTTTTTGTGCTTCTGCACGGGTTAAAGAGCTAAATGCGCCTGTAAAAACTACATTTTTCCCAAAGAATATATTTTCTTCGTCAGGCAATGGAATTTTTTGGGTTTGCTCTTTTTCAAAAATCATAATGCCCAACTTAGCTGTAAATTCGGCATTGTCCAAAGCTGTGTTGTGCGTTTGGGGCATATCTATCCCATTGTAGAAGGATAAAGAAAGCATATCATAACTCATAAGTCCTTTCCAAAACTTTTTTGAGAGGAGATACGTGCAAGCTTTATCAAATGGCGGTAATTCTATATTATATTTGGCGGCTACCGCCCTAAGTGCGCTCACATGGAAACCTGCCACATGTGCAACTACGGTAGCATTGGCTATATAAGGCTCTATCTCTGCCCAGCAATCGGCAAAACTATCATAATCGCCAATCCTATCTAAACGGTCAACAAAAAAAGCCTCGCTTTCGGGGTGGGCAGTGTAGTTCCATACTCTTTTTTCTGTTATAGCGTTATCTACTACCTTCACTAACGCTAATCTGTAAGAGGAGAAACGCTGTGAAGAAGTTAGCCTTAATGAGATAGTTACAAAGTCCATATCATTTATGTTGAAGTAGTGAAATAATCATCTCCTTATCGGCTACGGCTTGTTTCAGTAGCCCATTTTCTACCCGCAGGGCAGCCACGTCTTTCTCGCACTCGCCTACGGTGTGATAGGTATGCCCCACATTTCCTGCTATACCTGTATTCATCGCCCCTATATTGACGGTCGTAGGTTCGGACCCTATCAGCATCTCCCCTTCGCCTGTTAATATCCAATGTGCATTCCCGCCTGTAAGATTTACTACAACCTCCAAAAAATCGGAGGTGGGTAATGTTGTTCCATTTAAATAATTGTGCATAGTGGACTCTCCTTGTTTTATCTTTTTCGCAAGGAATGTTTTTTTTATCTTTTTTCTTTCCAAAAGCAGATTCATTCTACTATGTAAATTATTTTCCAACATAAATATGTAGTATATCCAATATTTTACTATAATTATTTGGAGTTAATAAAAAAACTCCATTTATTTGCAGTGTATTTAGTACACCACTAAGAACTGTATTAAATACACCGCAAAGGAAATAAAAGCTATTGACAAAAGCAATAGCTACTAACAATTTATTGAAAAAAAAATGTTGGAAAGAACCATTTGGGAACGGCTACGGAAGATACCTAAATTCATGCGCTCACATCTGCGCAGGCAGATGGCAGAGGCTATGCAGATAGATAGCCATAGCGTATTGAAACATTTGCAGGCAAGGGGCTGGCTTCGACTCAAGCCTCTGTATCAAAAATATTTGTGCGAGCTTACCAAATTAGAGGCAGAACAATGGGAGCAGCCCGATACATACCTCATTATTCACGAAGATACTATGAGGTTTAGATTGGTAGAACTCGCACCCGAAGACCTCGAAGTACAAGAGCAGAGAGAGGGGGTACTTGCATGAGACTCATCAAACCAAAAGCCGTACAGATTCACTGGCACTGCATCTGCGGCTGCAATGTGGTGGACACAAACGAAATACTCGTAAAATGGGCAGATTTGGTTGCAAACGGAATCAAGCGGCGCAAAGACAAGAAAACAGGCAAGCCTTTTCTCTCAATGGATATAGCCACTGAAGAATGCCACTGCAACGAGGAGTAATTTTTTTCACAATCAAACAAGCAAATTATGATACAATGGAAAGTAACCTTGGCAGTCATCTGCCTTATCTTCTACGGTCTTGCAGCCGTAGCGGAGTACAAAAATCGCAACTATTAACATTTTTATATATGGATGCAGATTTCAGATTTGTTGTAAAAAGAGGCAAAACCACGCAGCTTTTAAAGTTGCTTGCGGAACTCGTGAGCAGCCTCGAAGAAGATGCAGTATTTATAAATGAATTGCATGTCGCATTCGATTTTGAAAACGGCACAGTCCCCCAAATGACGGAAGAAGAACGGCAAATAGCAGATTATACGGAAGGGCAAATGGAAGGTAATTAACGGCAAAAGTGAAGGTTAGTGATTTTATCATGTAAAAGGGGATTTTATTTTTTCAACAGCCGCCTCGCTGCGAGGGTGAGGCGGTTTTTCACAGCACTTTTATTCATTTTTTTTATTATGACAAAAAAAGAAGAATTAAAATCTCGCTTAATATGCGAGGGGATTGAGATTTATTATAGGGAAAAAGCTGACTCACTCAGAGAGCTAAGTTATTCCTCAGATTATACGATTGGCAAGAGGTCTTTCAATCGATATGAGTTCAACAAATGGATGGATTCTGCGGGGTTATTTAGTATTTGCAGAACCTTATTTAAACATGTAGAAGAATATCCGCATTACAAATCTCTGTATAAAGAAAATTCTTCAGCCTATTTATCCTGCGACTTCGAGAGCTGCAATAATGATATGGATTTTGTAAATAAGATGTACAAATTCCTCATTCCCCTTCTTGCCGTAGAATTGGAAAAGTATATAACCGAAACGGATTTTTTAACTAAAGCTACTTGGGTAGAGGAGTTTAAAAAGGAGTTTCATTCGTTAATTGCTCTTTTTCAAAATCCAATTGTTTAGCACTTTTATTCATTTTTTATATTATGACAACAACACAAATTATCAGATTTCCGCAAGGCAGCAACTTTCGAGAGCGGCTGCAAATCGTCAGGGCAGCCTTCGCAGCGCAGGGCATTCCTGTGAGCAAAATCAAGGTTCTGGGGAACTTCTACGGGGAGTTTGCTTTTTGCACTTTACCCCCCATCAAAGGCAGAGACTCTGCCTCACAACCCACACAAGCAACGTAATGAACGCACTTTGGACTACATTTTTCTCATTGCCTGTCATCGCTTGCATGACTCCAGATGCCTTCTATAAAATCATACAAGGCGTGGACTGCCTTGTATCTGAAGAGGTGCAATCGGAGTGGTGCATAGCCCACTACAATCTGTTTTCGGAGTCGGAAGCATTAGGCAAAATAATAGCAAAATATCATGCTCCAGTTTGACTTACCTGCGGCAGCCACCGATTTTGAGGACATGGAGCGCAAGCTCATTCGCATCTGTATAGAAGACGTAACCAAAGGTTATGCTCCCATATCAGACTACAAGCAATCCGTAATGCTCCTGACCACACCGCAGCTGATAGCCTCTATCAAAGGCTTCTGCGGGTTACAACTCAGCGAAGCCGTCATTTACGACCAAATGACGGCTCGCAAATTCAAACACGCTTTTATTGTTTCAGAAATATTGGGCATCAAGCCTAATTTTTATTGGATTTTTGGGGAAAAATAATGGAGAATACCCTCGCAGAAAAATATAGAAGCTTCGGCCTGAATTGTGTGCCTTGTCATAAAGGCAAGATGCCTATGTTCAAGTCCTATTCCGAGTATTATACCCAAAAATATGAAGGATTAGGCTTTGATGGGGCGTATGGAATCGGATTTCTTTGCGG